>MHYW01000105.1 GCA_001828545.1 Planctomycetes bacterium RIFCSPHIGHO2_12_FULL_52_36 | reverse complement strand
CTCCCTCATAGAGGTAGGCGGTGGTAGCACTACCGGGCGTAAGGGCACTGGTACGGGGCACCCGGATGGTCGCCAAAAATACCCAAATATTACCGTCCTCGGGGAGGCCACACATGTCGCTAACGCCCCCTCCCGCAGGAAGGAGCTGACGCACAGGATTTCCATATGGATTACGGATAGGGAGGTGTCTCCTGATAGCGAACTCGCCCAGATTAAACTCTGCCGCTATGTGGAGGCAGTGGAAAGGATACTGTCCAGCGACCCCACCCTTGGGGGCAAGGCGGTAAACTCGGCGGTAACGGGCCACTGGTATCGGAGTATAGAAGAAGTATTTATGAGAAAGGCGGTCGTTACTATGCAGGTTTACGAGAGGCCTTCTACAAACAGTTACTAGGGGCTGGTGTGCCAAAAATCGGTAAACCCTATAACCAGGGTAATGGAGGGCTTATGTTTGATCCAGACGAAGACTTTTTTAAAAAAAAGGAATGGAGGGTCCCGGGGACCTCTCTCCTGACTGGCAAAATCTCCAAATGGGAGAAAGAGGACGGCGAGTGGGTAAATGAGAGGGATATCGTTTGTATTATAGACCCCTGGACGCCTATTAAAAGTGATGAGCTTCGTAAAGTTAGGGCTCCTGCCTCGGGTTACCTTGCCATTGAAAAACGATTTGCAAGACCAGGGAGCAGGGTCTGGGGAGGGCTACCAGAGCTAGAGAAAGATTTGGACATAATAGCTTACATATATACAGACCCTCAAATCTAAGGACCCTAACCATGCAGGGGGGAAACCTCTAAAGACAAGGCCAGGTAACAAGTTACAGGATAGAATTCTGTTCCCTGACCTCTGTCTCTCATAACCTGAGGCTTCTGAAAAAGTCCACTTGCTGTCATTCTGAGGGAGCGAAGCGACCGAAGAATCTCTTAAAAGGCCAGATTCTTCGCTTCGCTCAGAATGACAAACAGTGCTGTGGTGACTTTTTCAGAGTTCTCAACCTGTGTTTAATGGCACAGGAAGTTTGCTGAGGCGTTGGTAGTCTGGATCGTTGCTGAGGAATCTTGTAGGTTTGCATGGCTATCTCTAGGGCTTACGGTAGTGGTCTTGACTGTGATACTATTGTCTTTACGAGAAAGGCTTCTATTAATTGTAAAGTTGCATGAGGGATTTATAGAACCATCGGCATTAAGCTTCAAGACCCAGACGTCTCCCCTCCCAGCACCAAAGGAGCATGTCGTGCCAGCTACTACGTAGCCCCCATCGGCGGCCTGTATGACTGAACAGGCGTATTCGGCAGAAACTCCCCAATAGCTCTTCTGCCACTCCATTGTCCCGTCTGGCCTGAGCTTCAAGACCCAGACGTCGGTCTCAAGACCCCCTGTGGTCTTCATCCGGACTGGCCCACCTGCCCAACCACCCACTACGTATCCCCCATCGGCAGTTTGTTGGGCACAACTAGCCTCGTCCCAACCACTACCTCCTAGAGTCTTCTGCCACTCCAGAGCCCCATCTGGCCCGAGTTTCAGTATCAAGATATCTCCAAGATCCGCACCTTCAGGCCCTCCCCCACCAACCACCAGGTATCCTCCATCAATGGTCTGCTGGATAGAAGTGGCTATGTCGCCCTCAACACTCCCATAGGTCTTCTGCCATTCAACAGTCCCATCAGGGGTTAGCTTCAGGATCCAGACATCGTAATCGCCAGCGCCAAAGGAAATTGTCCAACCAGCTACAATGTACCCCCCATCACTGGTCTGCTGGATGGAATGGGCAGTGTCCAAACCACCTCCCCCGTAGGTCTTCTGCCAGTCAATAGTCCCATCAGGCCTGAGCTTTAAGACCCAAGAGTCGTAATCCCCGGCACCAAATGACTTCGTCTCTCCAGCCACTATGTACCCCCCATCACTGGTCTGCTGTATAGAACTGGCCTTGTCCCAATCGCCTCCCCCGTAGGTCTTCTGCCACTCTACCGTTCCATCAACCCTGAGCTTCAGGGTCCAAATGTCAGAAGCCCCAGCACCGAAGGACCATATCTCCCCTGCGACTATGTATCCTCCATCAAGGGTTTGCTGGATGGCATGGGCCCAGTCGTTCTCAATTCCCCCGTAAGCCTTCTGCCATTCCACTGTCCCATCAGGTCTGAGTTTTAAGACCCAGGCATCTGTCTCCCCAGCACCAAATGACAGTGTCACACCAGCCACTATATAGCCCCCATCAGTGGTCTGCTGGATGGAATAGGCCCAATCAACATCTGCTCCCCCGTAAGTGGCGGCCCATCCGTCTCCCTGAACCATGCCAGGTTCAGGGTCTGAGGCGGACAAAGAGGGTATAGCTGTAAAGAATTGGGACGCAGAAAACAGGAGACAGAATGCAGGAAACAGTAGACAGGTTACAGGAGACTGGGGAAAGCCTTTACCCGTTACCTTGCTCACCTTGCCCTCCTATGTTTTTAGACCTTGCCCCGGCACGACAGGCCCCCTCTGCAGTTAGATAACGCCGTTCGTCTAGAGTTTCTTCTCGTTAGGTGTGGTGTTGAGAGGTGTAAAATTCCCTTAGACGGCAGAGGTTTTAAAAATTCTCTCACCCTTCAGATACGTCTTCTTTACGTACTCTTCCCCTCGCAGGAGGGCGAGCGTGTTTACCTCCAGGAGAGGGGCCTTCCTCCCCCTGAGGGAGCTCTGGAGGCACTCCAGGAACAGGGGCAGGGGGACGAGGTTTTTAATGGTATTGTAGGCCCCCATCATGACCATATTAGAGGCTACCACGTTACCCAGTTCGTTGGCTATCTCTGTTGCAGGGATACGATAGGTGGTTATCTCATTGAGGGATTCCACCTCTTTGACCAGAGAAGAGTTCAGGAAGAGGAGGCTGGAGGGCTTTAAATAGTTCTTGAGCTTGAGGTAAGAGGGCTGGTTCATGGCTATAATGGTGTCGGCCTCTTCTACGACCGGGGAGTATATCTCTTCGGTGGAGACAATGAGGTGATAGCAGGCGGCACCGCCCCTGACCTCGGTCCCATAGGAAGGGAAGAAGGTGACCTGTTTGCCGTCCAGCATGGTGGCCCTGGCCAGCAGCCTCCCAAAAAGCATCATCCCCTGCCCCCCATAACCTATCAGGATTATCTTTTCTGTCATTAGACCTTTGTCGCTTGTCCGCCTGGGGCGGATACGGTCTTTTCCCAATCCTTAAATACCCCCAGTGGAAAGGTCTGGGTCATCTTTTCCTCTATGAATTTCAGTGATTCCACCGGACTCATCCTCCAGTACACAGGGCATGGGGAGAGTACCTCAATGAGGGAAAACCCCTTCTTTTCTATCTGGGTTTTAAAGCCCTTCTTTAAGGCCTCTTTGGTCTGTGAGACGTCTTTGGGAGAGGAGAGGGAGGTCCTTGCCAGGAAGCTGGCACCCTCCAGGGTAGCGAGTAATTCGCATATGCGGATGGGGTAGCCGTGGGTCAAGGGGTCCCTGCCCTCGGGCGTGGTAGTGGTCCTCTGGTTTAACAGGGTAGTTGGGGCTAACTGACCGTTGGTCATCCCGTAAATGGCGTTATTGATAAATATTACCGTTATATTCTCGGCCCGGCTGGCGGCATGGACTATCTCTGCCATGCCTATGGCCGCCAGGTCACCATCCCCCTGATAGGTAAAGACGATATTGTCGGGGTGGACCCTCTTAATCCCTGTGGCTATGGCAGGGGGCCTGCCGTGGGCCGCTTCGCACATATCTATATCCAGGTAGTTGTAAGCCAGCACGGAGCAGCCTACGGGGGCAAGGCCGATGGTCTTTCCCCTTATGCCCAACTCATCAATTATCTCTGCCAGGAGACGGTGGGCAATCCCGTGACCGCAGCCAGGACAGTAGTGGGACGGTGTCCTAATGAGGGTTTCTGGAGCGCTGTAAAGGGCCTGCATAACCTGGTGTGCCTCCTACGGAATCGTAGAAAAATACAATCCTTTGCCCAACTCTGTGGGTATTTCCGGTATCTCTAGTTCCAGGGTACCCTCTGGGGCAAGGATGTTTAATACCTTTTTGAGTATCTCTCTAGAGGAAGGGACCCCACCGCCCATACGCCCGTAAAAATGGACGGGACAACGGTCCAGGACGGCCAGCCTTACGTCCTCTACCATCTGTCCGGCGCTCATTTCAACTACGCAGAAGGCCCTGGCCTTCTTGGCCAGCCTCCTGAGTGGTTCTTTGGGGAATGGCCATAGGGTAATAGGTCGCAGTAACCCAATCTGCAGCCCCGTCCCTGAGGCCCGTCTTATTGCCTCTTTGCATATCCTGGCGCAGGTACCGTAGGCTACCAGGATAATCTCTGCCCCCTGGGTATTTACTTCCTCATAACGGACCTCTTCTTGTTCTACGGCCCTATATTTCCTCTGGAGGCGGATATTGAATGTCTCCAGTTCCCCCTTTACTGGATAGAAGGATTTGACTATATTCCTGGCCCTGCCTTCCGCCCCGGTTAGGGCCCATCTCTTTACGGTCTGATGGGTTCTCGGTGTCTTTCTGAACTCTACGGGCTCCATCATCTGCCCCAACTGGGCGTCTCCCAGTATCATGACGGGGTTTCTGTAGCGGTCAGCCAGGTCAAAGGCGTCATAGACCAGGTCTGCAATCTCCTGCGCGGAGGCCGGGGCAAGGACGATATTGTGATAGTCGCCGTGACCACCTCCTTTTACGGCCTGGAAATAATCGGCCTGGGAAGGGGATATGTCTCCCAGTCCGGGCCCACCCCTCTGCACGTTCACTATGACGCAAGGTAGCTCGCTCCCTGCCAGGTAAGAGATGCCTTCCTGCATGAGGCTTATACCGGGGCCGGAAGAACTGGTCATGACCCTTGCTCCGGCGGCAGCACCCCCATAGGCCATATATATGGCCGCTATCTCACTCTCTGCCTGGAGGAAGGTACCCCCCACCTGGGGCATCCGTATAGACATGTGGTTTATCAATTCATTTTGGGGCGTAATGGGGTAGCCGTAGTAGTGGCGGCATCCTGCCAGGATAGCCGCCTCTGCCGCCGCCTCATTCCCCGTCAAGAGGTGTTTTTTGTTATTTGAAGATTTCAATAGCTGCCTCCGGACACATCACCGCACAGTATTTGCATCCACTGCAGGGGTGGTCCTCTTTAAAATAGACCGTGGGGAGTCCATGTTCGTTCAGGTGCCTGGACATGGTCAGGGAGTCATGCGGACAGAAGGGGATGCAGAGTTCGCATCCCTTGCAAAGCCCCACAGCTATACTAACCCTGGCCATATCTTGGGCTGCCTCCCCATGCCAGCTTCTCTCTCAGCACCTCGTAAAAGCTCCTTATTCCGGTATCCACGATACGAAGGCGTACGTCAGCCCTCTCTACCCTTATCCTGTCTCCATTAAGGAGGTCCTCGTAGACTTGACCGTCCACAGTGAGACCCATCTCCACCCCTTCCGTAGAAGGCTCCATCCCTATCTTTGAGTCCCCGGAGATAACCAGTGGCCGGTTGGTCAGGGTATGTGGGCATATAGGGGAGATTATGAGGGCATCCATCTCAGGGGCAAGGATGGGCCCGCCAGCAGCCAGACAGTGGGCCGTGGAGCCCAGGGGGGTAGATACGACAATACCGTCACAACTGTATGTAGTAACTGCCTCGTCACCTATGAATAGTTTTATAGATATGAGCCTTGACAGAGAGGCCCTGGATATTACTGCATCGTTTACTCCCAGGACGTCCATGACTACTTCTCCCTTACGCACGAGCTTACACCTCAAAAGGATTCTGTTAGTAAGGCGGTATTGGCCTTTGAGTACCTTTTCCATGTGGAGGTACATATCTGCCTGGGTGAGTTCCGAGAGGAAGCCAAAGGTGCCCAGGTGCACACCCAATATGGGTATTCCGTAGGGACTTATGTGTCTGGAAACCCTCAAAAACGTGCCGTCTCCTCCCAGGGCAATGGCCACGTCCCCGGAGAAGGGACCCTTTGTCTCTTCGGCCAGTTCGTAGGTAACCGTCTCTGCCCTCCTTTTTAGCCAAGTCTCTAGTTCCTTTATAGTATCCTTTACCTTGGCCTTCCTGGTGTTGCCAAAGAGTAGTACCCTCACTTTTTATTGACGCCTGGCTACCTTTAGGGGATGATGAAACCCTAGCCGGTTACACTCTGCCATAAAGCGTTTGTATATACCCTCTGCGTTCAGGCCCAGCCCACCGAGTAGTAGCTCCCTGGGACCTTGCTCAATGAAACGGTCCGGGATGCCTGCCCTGCGTATCTTACTGGTGTCTCCGCCTTCCTCGCAAACCATCTCCAGGACGGCCGAGCCGAAACCTCCCGACAGGGTGTGGTCTTCCACTGTGAGTACAAACGGGTATTCTCTCAGGGCCTCAAGTATTGTGGTCTTATCCAGTGGCTTGGCAAAGCGGGCGTTAATAACGGCGGCCTCAATACCCTCTGCACCAAGCCTCTCTGCCGCCACGTAGGCAGGATAGACCATGGCCCCATAAGCCAGGATGACCCCCTCAGAACCCTCTTTCAAGACCTCTGCCTCTCCTATGGAGAATCCGCCTGAGGCGGATGAAGGCAGTTCCATCTCCTCATCGGGTACGTTGTCCTTTGGGTAGCGTATGGCAGTGGGGCGGTTGGATTCTACCGCCAGCTTTAGCATCTGTTTTAACTCCCGTCCGTCCTTTGGGGCCATAAGGATAATGCCTGGGAGGTGTCTGAGGTAGGCGATGTCAAAGACCCCGTGATGGGTGGGCCCGTCGTTACCCACCAGCCCGGCCCTGTCCATGCAGAAGACTACGGCGTTGTCCCTTTCCTGGAGGCAGACGTCATGGAAGACCTGGTCATAGGCCCGTTGTAAAAACGTAGAATATATGGCCGCCACAGGTTTCAGGCCGGTGGACACCAGTCCGTTAGCCAGCCCCACGGCATGTTGCTCGCATATCCCCACGTCAAAGTATCTCTCCGGGAATTTTTCCTTAAACATGGTCAGCCCGGTCCCGTCTGGCATGGCCGCAGTGATGGCGACGAGCTTAGGGTTAGTTTGGGCTAATTCGGCCAGGGTCTGGCCAAAGACCTTAGTGTAAGAGGTCTTGGGGGCTTTAGTAGCCTTGGGGGCCTCTACTATCTTTCCGTTGCAGAGTTGGAAGGACCCGGCACTGTGGAACTGGGTGGGGTTTTGGGAGGCTGGTTCAAACCCCTTACCCTTCTGGGTGATGGTATGGAGGAGCACAGGCCCGGGGAGGTGCTTTATACGGTTTATGGTGCTAATGAGTAGTGGTATGTTATGGCCATCCACTGGCCCATAGTACTGGAAGCCCAGGTCGGCAAATATCTGCCCGGGGGTCATCCCCCTCTTTATGGCCTCTAAAAGGTGTTCCAGGACGTTCTCCACGGGTCTTCCCAGGATGGGGAGTATCTTGAGGATGTGGTGTACCTCTTTCTTTAGGTCGTTGTAGAGGGGGAAGGTGCGGAGTTGGATAAAGTACTTGGAGAAGGCCCCGACTGTCTCAGATATGGCCAGTTTATTATCGTTAAGGACTACCAGGATGTCCTTCTTCAAATCCCCTGCGTGGTTCAGGGCCTCCAGGGACATCCCGGCCCCGATACCACCGTCCCCCACAACTACGACTATCTTTCGCTCTTTACCCTGGAGGGCGTCACCGCAAGACAGGCCCAGGGAGGAAGAGAGGGCGTTTCCGCTGTGGCCGCAGGTAAATGGGTCGTAAAGGGGGCTCTCCTTCCTGTCCGGGAAACCGCTTAGTCCCCTGTATTGACGGAGCGTCTGAAAGGCCTCTCTCCGGCCGGTTAAGAGCTTGTGTACATAGCACTGGTGGCCCACGTCCCACGTCAACCTGTCTACCTTGAAGTTGAGGCAGTAATGGAGGGCTATGGTCAGCTCCACTACCCCAAGGTTAGAGGATAGATGGCCAGGGTTTTTTGAGACAACCTCTATAATGGTCTCCCGTATCTCCTCCGCTAACCTGGGGAGTTCTTCCATGGACAGACACTTCAAATCCTCTGGACCATTTATCTTGTCTAGGAGTCTTGTCATATTTTTCCCTCTATCAGGCCTTTGGGTTTCGGCCTTCGGCTCTCTGCCTCCGGGTCTGGCAGGCTAAAGTTCTCTCCGCCTCAGGCGGACGAATCTGCCTCAGGCACGACCTGCGGCTACGACCTGAGCCGATTTGGCAATATATTTTAATACCCATTTCGTATTTTGCAAGGAGATTGTCTAGAAGCCCGTACGGTATAAAGACGTAGCTGTTTTCTCTCAAAGGAGTTACAGTAGTTTTGAAGTTGCCCATTAGTTGCTGTCGTGGAGTACGAGTCTCTTAATTTCCAGTGCCTTTCCAGTGGAGGAGTCTATAGTAATGATAGCCCCACTCATCCTCACGTCTTTCTCTGCGACGTCAAAGCGGGTGGGCATCTGGGTAATAATGGCTTTGATCACCCTATCAATATCCCTTCCCAGTACAGACTTGTAAGGTCCCGTCATGCCCAGGTCTGTGATGTAGGCGGTGCCATTGGGCAGTATCCTTTCGTCGGCCGTCTGGACGTGGGTATGGGTGCCTACCACTGCACTTACTCTGCCATCCAGGTACCATCCCATGGCAATCTTTTCAGAGGTAGCCTCGGCATGAATATCTACGATTATGACCTTTGCCTTTTTGGAGAGAGCCTTCAGTACCTCATCCACGGCCCGGAAGGGGCAATCTATTGGTTGCATGAATACCCTCCCCAGGAGGTTTATTACCCCTACGGGGATACCCGCGTGGCTCTCTACCACCGTCCAGCCTTTACCCAGGGCCATTGGAGAATAGTTAGTCGGTCTGAGTACCCGCGGTTCTGTCTCCAGGAGTTGTGTAATCTCTTTCTTTTTCCATACGTGGTCTCCTGTGGTTATTATGTCCAGGCCACAGGCGAAGAGCTTTTTGGCCACCTCCGGGGTGATTCCAGAACCTCCAGAGGCGTTTTCTCCATTTGCTACGATAAAGTGTATGCCTTCTTTTTGAGTGAAGGCAGGCAGTTGTTTTTCCAAAACCTCCCTTCCTGGTCTGCCAACGATGTCTCCCAGGACGAGGGTCTTAAATATCATATAGGAGCTCTACGTTTCTTAGAGAGGAGTCCACAGGTTAATCTCTTTAGACGGTCTTCTTCAGCTTGACAATTAACTGCTTTCTTACCTCTGGAGGGACAAATTTACTTACATCCCCTCCAAGGCTTGCCGCCTCCTTTATTAACCTGGAGTTAAGAAAGGAGTATTGTTCGCTTGTCATGATGAAGACCGTTTCCAGGTCGTTCTTGAGGACGCGGTTGGTAAGGGCACGTTGAAACTCCTCCTCAAAGTCGGAGACGGTCCGTATGCCTCTGAGAATGATGTTTGCATGCTGTCCCTGCACGTAATCTACCAGCATCCCCTTAAAGGCGTCCACTTTTACGTTTTTGAGGTGTCGTGTGTGTTTCTGTATCATCTGCCTACGTTCTGCCACGGTAAAGAGGGGTGTTTTAAAGGGGTTTTCGCCTATGGCCACTATCAGCTCGTCAAATACCCTGCTGCCCCTCTCAATGAGGTCTAGATGGCCGTATGTCAGGGGGTCAAAAGTACCTGGATAAATTGCCTTGGTCATATAAGTTCTCTCCTACTGCGGAGCAAAGGAAAATGTCCGCCCAACGGGCCTTTGAACGCCTACGGGTGTGATATTGAACCCAATGGAGGTGTTCTTATTTACTACGTCAAAAACTAGATAAAGTGAGCTATTAAAGTCATGAGAGCGTCTGCCTAGAGTTATTGAGGTGGCAAGGCTCTGGGCATCTTTAACGGCCCCTGTGAAACTCCGTGGCTTGAAATCATACACCTCTCCCACGCTTAGGCTCCATTTTTCTTTTACCACCAAATTTGTATTTACCATCAAAGTGGAACTAGTATCCCTGATAAAGCGGTAACCCAGGAACTGGTACCACTTAGGTGAGTTTTGAAAGGTTATGCCAACGTTATAGAAGTCAAACCTAAAGTCATCCAGGTTAAACTCACTCCTCTCAGAGGTCAGGGCTAGCCTGTCTGTCAGTTGGGCCCTAATATCGGGTTGAAGGAAACTATGTTGTTTTGGAATGAGGGACCCTTCGGCATTCCCTACAAAGTGGGTGGTATCTCCTTCGGGCCCGTCCGAGGGGGAGGTTAGGAGGTGTACCTCCAGGTCCAGGTCCAGCAGGTCTACCGTCCTTCGCTGTGAGGGGGGGCCCCTGCGAGTCTGGAAGCGGTTCCTTATCCCGAAGATGAGGGCGTTATATTTGTTCAGTCCATCAGACGGCTCGTACTGGAGGAGGCGGTCGGGGTTTTTTGTAACCGTTGGGCCTACCTCCCAGCGGAAGTCGGGTGTGATGACATGCTTTAGTTTGTTTATATTGAATAGCTTGCTTTCCGTGCTGTAAATCCGCCAGAAATTGGTACTGGCGTCCAGACCCAGGGAGGTGGCCAGCCTTCCCACAGCTGGGCCATCATTAGGTCCCTGGTCCTTTGTACTTTTACTGTAGGCAGTCACCCTGCTCCCCACAAAAGGTCTAAACTTCATTATCCAGAGCTGGAAGGGCCAGCTTAGGGTGTTATCGGTGTCCATGCGTATGCTACTTCCTGTGGTCCTCTTGAGTTTCTGGTATCGGGTAGGGTCCAGGGTATTCATTTTATCATCTATGTGGAAGTCAAGATACCCAAGCGATGACTGGGAGGACAAGTTCAGCCTATCTTCCCAGAGAGGCTGGCTGATTCGTTGGTAGCCTAGCTGGGGTAGGGCCTCAGGTCCTGTATCAAAGCTGTGTATCTGTTTCTTCGCGAGGAAGGTAATGCCTTCATTATCCTGTAGCCTCCTGAAGTAGAGGTCGGTCTCCTGCGCCTTTCCCGTTTTAAATTCTGGTTCGTAGTATTCCCTGAGGAACGCCCTATCGCTCAGATAAGACAACTCGGCGTCTGCCCTCCATTCCTTGTTTATGTGTTGCCTGTGTCGCCAGAGCAACCTCCCCCTGTTTTCGTGCGGTGGTGGTAGCCCCGTTGTCTGGTCTGTTTCGGCATGGTCTTTAACATAGAAGGTCTCCATGTAGCCGTCCATATTGGGGCGCTTATAAAAAATCTCTGTCCCTGCCGATGGTCCCCTTTTGGATAAGTAGTCAAGTCTAACAACCGTGCGCATCCAGCGGTTTAATTCCGGGAAGATGCCCAGGGCCAGGGGGTCCCATGTGGTAGTCAGGGCGAGTCCAAGCCGGTTGGAACTGCCTGTCCCGAAACCCTTAAAAAAGGTGGTCTTGGTGCGGGTATCGTAGGTATATTTGGGCAAGTAAGCTACGGGGAGTTCTCCCACACGGAAGGTGTCGTGTCTTGCCACTATTTCTGAGTAGGATTCAACAGGCGTCTTCCTCTGGGTTATGGTTAAATTACGGCTAGTAAAGCGGTAATGCGGGTGGCCGAAGTTGCAGGTGGTAAAGTAGGCGTCTTTTACTATCATGTGGTCTTGGTCTATCTGTTTGGCCTCTTTTCCTCCCAGATAAATAGGGAGGTACGGTGGTTCAGGCATTTTGGTCTTTATCCAGGGGTTTATGTATATGGCTTTTTTCTCGGTAAGACTCTGGAAGATTTTATCGGCCTTTCTGGTGTCCTCCGGGGACTTTAAAATAACGTTCCCCTCCGCATAGAGTTCCTTAAATACGTGTTTTTGCTTTCCGTCTGATTTCTCTTCCTCAAACCACAGGAGGGCATTGTCGGCCTCCATGGTCGTAGTGTCTTTCTGCAGCACCACGTTCCCCAGGGCCGATACTATCCTTTGGTTCCCCTCCACCCAGCTATCTATATCGTCGGCCACTATGTCTATTGTGCCGGGCGCTTTGCTCACATGCACCACGGGTTCTCTGGAGGTGAATTCCCCCCTCCGCTGGTCTCGTATCTTTACTGCCTGCATGTAGGTGGCCGTGGGCACTTCATCCTCATAGGTCAGAACTTTACCGACGCTGGGGTTAACCACAATCCCTGACGCAGTATCCAGGCGGACAAAGAGTTGTTCGTAATGCTGGACGTCCTTATCCTGTACCAGCGTGACTTTTGTCTCGCAATATACATCCACCTTTGCCTCTTTCTGCTGTAAGGCCTCCTGTTCGTAGAACAGGAGGGCGGCCTGGTCAGCAGTTATCAGTACCTTTCCCTGGGTAATCCACACATTATTAGAGGCCAAAAAGACCCTTACTCCTTCTTTTTGCCAGGTGCTAATATAGTCTGCGGTGAGGTTAATGGGGTACGGAGTGGTCTCCAGGGTTATAATCTGCTGAGAGAGGGCAGAGGGCCCAGAAGTCAACCAGATAGCAAGCCCTAAGACTAGGTAACAAAGCCACCCCCGACGAAGTGGCAGGGCCGCCGCCGAGGAAAAGGGCGCAGTCATCTTTTTATAATGCCTCCCTTCAAGGAGTTAAAATTATATTTAGCCCCTCAAGGTAAGTCAAACAAAAAGTGGGCTCTAGAAGTGGACGATATAGAGAGGATGCCCCTTGATCCCTGAACCCTAGCCCCTACCGCCACTGACCGCCAAAAATCTATTGCCAATGACCAGGGGGGGATTAAAATGTAAGTCATCTTGACGCCCAAAAGGATGATTAAATGATTAATGGGGTTATCACCGGTTTTCTCTATATTACGTTTTTGACTATTTCTCTCTGTGCCCAGTCCCCTGAGCAAAACCCAAAACCACGCCAGGTGATAGTGAAAACGGAGGTCTCCAGGGGGGCGGAATACCCCCTAAAAGTTAAGGGAGTACTCCTTGTAGAGTCCGAGCCAGAAGTAGTATGGGGCGTACTGACGGATTATGAGCACTTGGAAGGGGTCTTCCCGGGCCTGGTAAAAAGCCAGATACTCGCGAAGGATGCAGGGGAAGTGGTGGTTGAACAGCGGTATCGCGGCCTGATATTTTTATCCAGGAGCATGGTATTTGTCAGCCGGGAGGACCCCATGCGGAGGATAGATTTCCGGCGTCTGAAGGGGAAATCCAGTGTGGCGGGCTACTGGAGCCTGGAGCCAGTGGCAGGGGGTTTTACCCGGCTGTGCTTAGAGGTGGCAGTAAGGCCGAGGCGGTTCCTTCCCCTATGGATTGTGGGGGGCATGCTAAAGGACCACATCCCTCATGGTCTCCTATCCATTAGACAAAAGAGCCTAATTAGGCTAAACAAGAACGATCCCGAAGACCCGGAGATAATCTACCTGGAGGAAGGACACGAGGAAAGGCGCGAGGAAGTCCGCGAGGATAACCCTTCCCAGGAGGGCTTTTAGGAGTCCGCCTAAGGCGGATTAGTTATCGGTTAGCAACAGACAACTTTCTGGTCATTTAAAGACTGCCAAATACCTCTTGTCTGACGTCAACTCCTTTGTCCGTAGAGAGGAGGTATGTTTTTTCATGGACTGGTAGTTTTCCAGGCTAATGAGGCAGTAGGCCCTCTCTGAGGAATCAAGGAAGCTGGCCAGGACGTCTTCCGAGGGAATGGGATGGACGCGGGCATCTGTGTAAAAGGTATAGCGCATGGCTGGTTCCTTGTAAATACCAATGGCCGCACCGTCTTTCGCCAGGTTTTGTATCTCTTTGCATAAAACCTTGGTGGACACCCATTCATTTATCTTCGGTAAGAAATAAATATCCATTGAGACTGCACAGACGCTTAGCGATACGAGGCTAGAGACAAAAAGGAGATGAAGAGATTTGCTGCGGAGACTTAAAATCCCAACCAGGACTAAGAATGCGATACTCACCAGGGTGGCAGTTACTACGTATCGGGGGCTAATAATAGGATTGTTGGCGGCCTTGCCGGTAAGGAGCCCAATGACAACGGCCGTTAGGCACAAGACGTAGGTATATGCTCTTGGTTGGCTAATTTGTCTCAGGCTCAAGATGTGCGTGTCAAATAATTGGGCAACCAGGATTGCAAGGGGGGGGTAGATTACGAGGAGGTAGGGGCTTCTCCTCGTAAAGGTCAGGCAGAAACTCAGGAACATGACGACCACCCAAATCACGAGAAACGGCGATTTCTTTGACGGTCCCGTACCATACGGTATGGGGTCTGACACCCCAGGGTCTTTCCCATTTGAAAAATGGCGGTAGAGGACAAGGGGGAAGAGGAAGGACCACGGCGCTGCGCCAATAAATATGTCTCCTATATATTTGGGGATGGCTTCTGGGTGGATATGTTTTTCCTCGTATCTTGTGAAATTCTCTGCAACGAACCCGCCGAAGTAACTACTGCCTGCTTCCATGTAGGCAAGTAATGCCCAGGTAGAGATGGTCAATAGTATAACGATAATACCCAAGAGGGAATCCCTGCTCAGTAGGAATCTCAGGTCGCGGCAGTAAACGAGATAGCAGACTACACTGGCCCCCAGGAAATAGAGGATGAGCGGTCCCTTGGTTAGCATGGCCAGGCCGGTTATTAGGCCCGAGAGGAGCAGGTAGTTCCTCTGCTTATATGTGTGTCCGTAGTAAAATGATGTCAGGGCAGAGGCGATGAGGAAGGTGTTCATGGTGTCTAGTCGCACCGCTCGCGCATAGGTGTGAAACTTGGGAGAAGAAGCTAGTATCAGGCCGGCTAACAACCCCGCCCTGGGACCAAAGAGGTGTTTGCCCAGAAAGTAGGTGACCACCACTGTCCCTAAGGCACAGAGGGCAGAAGGTAATCGTGCGGTTAACTCCGTTACCTGCCCGGTGAACTTACTTATTAAAGCCACCGTACAAAAGAAGAGGGGTGGCTTGTTGTAATATACCTCTCCATTATAGTACGGCACCACCCAATGACCACCCTCAAGCGTCTCCTTTGCCACCTGGGCGTAGCGGAGTTCTGAACTGTTCCACAGGTCGGGTTTGCCCAGGAGGGGGAGATATAAGAGGGACGAGAAGGCAATCAGTATTATGATATGTACCCTACTACTCTGCACGTCACTTATCATATCAAACACCTTAGTAAAAGCAAATGCGCCACCTCGTTTAATTAATACAACATGTAATAACTAACCACTGGCCACCGCTGACGGTACCCTATTGACAAAACCATCTGTCTTACGTACACTACTTTTTTAAAGCTATTGCAGGAGATTTTTGGGAGGTCTTAGGATGATAAAAATGAAGAGATTTTATCTTACCGCCTTAAGTGGAGTGGGGGCCTTGCTGATTATGGGCTCGGTGGTTTGCGGAGAGGACGTCTTCCGCTCCGCCACGCCTGAGGTAAAATCTACAATGAAGAAGTTAGATGAGTTTCTAAACAAGGTGGAAGACGCCCTTATGGCAGGAGACCTTCCCAGGGCATCAAGCCTGGCGAAGGACCTGGATATGGCTTGCCATAAGCTGTGTGACGTGGACCTCTCAACCGCTAGGCTGACCAGCGCCGAGAAGGAGGAATTCAAGAGGCTAAGGGAGGACTTTCACTATAGGGTAGAAAGGTTTGACGCCGCCGCCAAGGCATCCTCCACGGACATTGCCCAGTTTGAGTTTGAAAAGGCAAGGCAGTCCTGCGGTAATTGCCACAAACTCTTCAAAAAGAAGGCGTAAGGCAGTAGTCAGCTATCAGCAATCAGAAATCAGCAAGCTGACTGCTGTTTGCTGACTGCTGACCCCTGACTACTGTATTCTTTATTCTTTCCCTGCCCCCTGGCCTCTAGCAGGGCTTAACGCCTCCAACACTAAGCTACCAAGCCATCCTGCTTTATGGACAAATCCATTGACAAAGGGGGAGTATTGTCTTAAAATTTTAGAAGTCTTTAGGATTATTAAAAGGGCCCTTTCGCATGTCGGTAAAGGTGAAGAAGTCTGTAGCGATAGAGGGCAAGAAACTTCTAGGGCTAATTATCCTGGGTTCTGCCCTCGTTCACGTCTTGGTCATATTATTTCTCCCCGCAGGTAAATCTACAAGGCAGTATCTCTCCAAGGCCTTGCAGGCCAGGGAGACTAATTCTGACCCTATCTCCCTGGAACTGGCGGAGGTGTCCCCACCGGCGCAAGAGGAACAACCCCTGCCCCCCGAAGGGGGACAAGAGGCCCTTACGGAGGATTTAAAGAAGAGATTGCAGTTTGTGGACACCGGCGGAAGTCTCGCAGATGAAGAGGTTAAGGTAGAGACAGAAAGGGTTGGAGAGAAAGGGACGCTGGCCAGGGACACGATACCAGGGGGGAGTGATGACCGTCCAAGGTTAGAGGGGACTTCCGAGGCCCCCTCCCTGGGCGGTTCTCCTGGGGAGGCCCAGGGGCCGTCCGAGACGCCAGAGGGAGAGGCGCCCCAGGCCCTTGTAGCAGAAGGGACCCCCCAGGAAGAGGCCCAGGGTGTCCAGGGAGAGGGAGGGGCTTCTGAAGGAGAAAGCAAGGGAGGAGAGGTGGCGGCCAGTACGCCTGGTACACCTCAGGCGGATACTGCCCAGGAGGTAATACCAGCCCCCCAAGACCCGACCTTGAGCGAAGCAAAGGAGCCAGCACCCGAACCACTTACCCAGGAGCCAAAACTGGCAGAGGCTGAGGTGGAAAAGCCGCTTCAGGAGCTAAAGGAATCGGAGTCAGGAAAACCCGAACCGCCCGAGGCCGAGAAGCTGGCCAGCCAGACGGATAGGCCCGAGACTCAGGCGCCAATAGAGGATAAGCATGTCCCCCTCCTTGCCGATGCGGAAAAGCCTGTGGTGGGTGAGGCGAATCTGACGGCAAGGGATAATCCGCCTCAGGCTGATGAAGAAAACCCGCTAGAAAAGGAGTTAAAGAAACTAGAGGTCAGAGAAGACGGCTTAATACCTATCCGTAAGAAAGAACCCAAAGAGCTGGCCCATATACCCCCATGGGAGCTTAGAGGGAAGGCGAAGGAGGCCGCAAGGCCGAAAGGACGTGCCTCCACGGCCACCCCAGCCAGGGGGAAGCCAAGGGTGGCTATGAGCTTTAATGCCAAGACCCTCTCCGGGGGTGATATCATGCCAATGATGAATGCCCCGGAGGCTAACGCCCAGGGAGAGGGTTCGCCGTCGTTTACTGTACGAAAAGACGAGTATGCCCCTTACTACAGACACATAAGAGACAGGATAAGCTGGTACTGGTACCTTGGGTATGCAACACGGCAAGAAATGAAACTGGAAACGGAAGAAAATAAGCCTATAATAGTAGAATTTAAGGTATATTCTGAAGGGGTAGTGAAAGAGGCCAAGATAGTTCAAGAGGCAGGGAACCACCTCCTGGCCTCCAGGATAAAGGACTCCATAGAGGCCACCCATCTGGACAAGTTCTCCAGCTTCGGGGTAAAGGAAGAATATATAGACGTCAGGTTCAATTTTTACTTCTTTTAGGAGGAGTTAGAAGTGCAATGGATACTCGGCGGCGGGCCTGTTATGTACCCGCTCCTTATTTGTTCAGTGGTAGCCCTGGCTGTAATCATAGAGAGGGCCTTAAGCCTGAGGAGGAGGCAGGTCATAAGACCTGAGTTAGTAAGGCTTATACAGGATATAAGGGACGTAGGAGACGTGCCTATGGCCTTCTCCAAGTGTCAGGTTATAAGGGGGCCTTTCTCCAACATTATAAAGCACACCCTTGTGAACATGCATCTTTCCTGGGAGGAAAAACTACATGAAATCCAGGTGGCAGGCAAAGAGGAGGCCAAACGCCTGGAAAGGAATCTTAACATCCTGGAGATTATTGCCTCCATTGCCCCACTCTTGGGCCTGTTTGGGACTGTATTGGGTCTGGACGAGATATTTGGGGTAATGGCCACTGTGGGGCTTGGAGACCCCAAGTCCTTTTCTGGTGGTATTGCCCAGGCCCTTAGGACTACCATCCTGGGTCTTGCCATTGCCATGCCAGCCAGCATCGCCGCAGGCATTTTTGACACAAAGGTAGATAGTATGGTAGGCGAGATGGAGAGGCTATCCACCATCCTCCTGAACAAACTCTACGCCTCCAAGGTGAGGATGGAAAGGGGAGGCAGGCTGGAGGAGTTCAAGATGCGAGGACCTGGCGAAAAGGTCTAGTAGGGGCAGGGGCAAGCCCTGCCCGAAATGGGCGAAAAGGTTTAAGCAGCCGCAGGTCGTGCCTGAGGCAGATTCGCCTCTGGCGAACTTTAGCCTGCGAATCAGGGCGAAAAAGGAATGAATTTTCGTACAAAGCAGACCCTTAGGACAGGGATAAATATAGCCTCCCTGGTGGACATGCTCTTTATATTGCTGATATTTTTCGTAGTTACCTCCACCTTCGTGGAGCAGCCCAGTATCAGGTTGGACCTCCCCTCTACAAGGCATGCAGACACTACAAAACTGGAAGACCTGATAGTGACCATAGATAAGGAGGGGGAGATGTTTTTAAAGCAGAAACCAGTAACTGCGTGGGAACTGGGAGAGGCCTTTAGAGAGGCAGTCCGGAAGAGAAAGGAGACAATCCTGATTTTAAGGGCCGATAAGGATGCTAACTACGGCAGTGTAGTTGCTGTGATGGATATAGCCAGGGGGGCGGGGCTAAAAAGGATTACCGCCCTGACAACGTCAGGACCAGGACAACAGGAGTAGATAGATGCTCAAAAAGCGTTTTGTCAAAGATAAATGCGTTACCTGTAAGCAGTGCATGATTGCCTGTGCAGTAAGGCACTCTGCTACAAAGGATATTTATACCTCCTTTTCGGAGGTGCCCAGGCCAGGCTACCGTCTACAGATTACCGTCAAGAAGGACAAACCCCATGCCACCGTCTGCCAGAACTGCGCCAAACCGAAGTGTAGAGAGGCCTGTGAGTATGGGGCCATTACCAAGTACGAAGATGGCAACGTGGTCATTGACCAGGCCGCCTGCACAGGTTGCTGGGCCTGCGTGGAGGCCTGTCCATTCGGAGCCATCTTCAAGGACGTGGAGATGAAGGTCGCCCTTAACTGTGATGACTGTAAGGGCTACTCTGATATGGCCTGTGTGACCGCCTGTAAGACCGAGGCCATGGTCTATGCCAACCTTGTACCAGCCTAGCTAAGTACAGGGCCAGCCCTGAACCAGAACGGTTCATGGCCAGCGCGGTTTCCTGGTTGTAATTTTTTGAAGTCTTTATGGACCTCAAGGGCTGTCTGACTCAAAAAGGAGAGCTTGGGATACGCCAATCCGCCCAAGGCCCTGTGCCGACAAGACACAGGACAGGTGGGTTTCTTTACATAGAGGGAGGAGTGAGGAGTAGGCACATGTAGTGTGCTCCGCCTCAGGCGGGTTGTCTAGCACAGCAGAAACGCCAGGGGAGTAAGCAGTGCCTGCTGTGTAGCACCTACTGCCCATCACCACTCCTATTCTCTAACCTCCCCAACCTCTCTCCAGCCCTGCGTTAATCTTGTGCAGGGTCAGCCCTGAACCAGAACGGTTCAGGGCCAGCCACCCAGAGGACATTGAAAGGGATTTAGAGGGGGGAGAGGGAGGTATTTTGGAGACTATTGCGAGTATTCCACTACAGCTCATAATACTCCTCACGGCCGTTGTCTCTGTCCCATCAGGCTATTTCCTCTGTTACTTCATTGCCGCCAGGAGGAGGCGCAATCAAGAAAAGGAGGCGAAACGTCTCCTGGAGGAGGCAACGCAGAAGGCCAAGAGACTGGAAAGGGAGGCAGACCTCGCCATTAAAGATGAAGTCTTTAAGAGGAAGGAGGCCCTTGAAAAGGAAATCCAGGAGGCCAGGGCAGAACTAAAACAAAATGAAAGGAAACTTGATAGAAGAGAAGACAACCTGGAGAGAAAACTTGAAATCACAACCAAAAAGGAGCGTTACATAGAGGGGTTACAAGCCCAGCTCCAGGCCAGGCAAAAGGAGGTAGAAGAAAAGGACGCCCAACTCAGGAAGGCCCTGGAAGAAGAAACGAAGACCCTCCTGAAGGTGGCAGGTTATAGCAGGG
>MHYW01000104.1:2024-6478 GCA_001828545.1 Planctomycetes bacterium RIFCSPHIGHO2_12_FULL_52_36 | reverse complement strand
TTGTTTTTAATTGCCTGTGGTCGCAAATAGCCTTAAAGGGCTTCAGTGCCTCCAGAGGACGTATTGTGTCCAGTTGGGGTTGGGCCCGAGGAAACAGAATGCCTACTGTTACCGAAGAGATAGCCTACCGCACCGAAATAGTCTTTACAAAGACTGCCCTCTCTATATCCATAGACGAGCCTTCCCCTCAAATAGTAAAGCACAGAGAAGCACTCCGGTCCTTTGGTGCACAGAACTTCCAGGCCTCCACGTGCATAGACGAGAAGTGGTTCAACGATAATATCCCCTGCCGAGGTACCTGTCCAGCAGGTACGAATGCCCGAGGCTACGTTATGGCCATTGCAGAGGGGAGATATCAGGAGGCCTACCTCCTTGCCAGGCAAAATAATCCCTTTGTTGCCACTTGCGGGAAGGTCTGTGGCGCCCCTTGTGAGACCGCCTGTCAGAGGGGCAAGGTGGATGAGCCTGTGAGTATAAGGGCCCTAAAGGACTTCGCCGTGTTGCAGGATAAGCTGAGTCATGAAGAAGTGTACAGCTGGATACGGAAGAGGATGGGAAAGGTAACACTGGGCAGGGACAGTGACTTCTCAAGGAGGGGTAAATCAAGCCTCAATGACGTCCCACGGGTAGCAGTAGTGGGTGCTGGGCCTGCAGGTCTAACGGCAGCCCACGACCTTGCCCTTATGGGATACAGTGTTTGTGCCTATGAATCTGGCAGTAACCCAGGGGGGATGCCAGAAAAGTCCTTACCCCGTTACCGCCTGGACAGAGAGGCCGTAAAGAAGGATGTGGATACTATACTTTCCCTTGACAGAATAGACCTTGCGGTAGGCAAGAAGTGTGGCAAAGATTTTACGATTGATCAACTCCGCGAGGAGTTTGATGCGGTGCTTATTGCCGTAGGGCTTCAGAAGGGCAGGATGCTGCCCATACCTGGTATTGAGCAAGAAGGTGTGCTTTCAGGGCTAGATTTCCTTATGGATGTGGGCACAGGGCACGGGTTACCCATGGGAAAAAAGGCTGTAATAATAGGGGGAGGTTGCGTAGAGGTGCATGGGGAGACCCTGTGTAAGGTTGTGCAGGGGGGCAAGGCTATAGTAATGGGGGGAGGTTGTGTTGCTACAGACGTGGCCAGGGCCCTTATTCGCATCAATAAGTGCAAAGAGGTACATCTGGTTTGCCTTGAAGCCGCGAAGGGCTGTAGGCCCGATAACCCGAAGGAAGAGATGCCCGCATGGGTCAGCGACGTGGTGGAGAGCATAGAAGAAGGCATCATTTTTAGTACCTCATGGGGGCCCAAGAGGATTATAGGTGAAAATGGGAAGGTAAAGGGCCTGGAGGTAATAAAGGTAAAATCCGTTTACGACGCCCAGGGCCGCTTTAATCCTATTTATATACCGGGTTCGGAACGAATCATAGAGGCCAGTAATATACTACTCTCCATAGGTCAGGCACCTGATATGTCCTTCATGGATGGTAGCTCTGGTTTTGAACTTGACCAGAGGAAGATGCTCAAGATGGACCCGCTAACCCTTTCTACCTCAAAGCTGGGGGTATTTGCCTGTGGCGATATCCTTAGGCCTGGACTGATAATAAACGCTGTAGCCTCTGGCCAGCTCGCCGCTCAGTCCATCCACCAATATTTTGGTGGTACAGGCACCCTCGGCCTTGCCCAGCCAGGCCCTATGGAGTCAATACCAGTACCTAGGAGGTTTGAGAGATTCCTTCCAAGGCTAAAGAAAGAGAGGAAACTACCTGCCCTCATACCCACAAAAAAGAGGGTCAAAGGGTGGGAGGCACAGGAGTGTACGTATTCGGAGTCTTCTGCTGAAGGGCAGGCAGAAAGGTGTCTGAATTGTAATGTAAGCCCTGTGATATTGCCTAATGCCAATTGCATCCTCTGCGGCGGTTGCGTGGATGTCTGCCCGCCTAAATGTATATCTATGGCCTACTTACAGAAAGCTGACCTGGATTCAACAGTGGATTCAAAGGTGGATGGTTACGGGCCCTGGGCAGGGCTGGTCCATGACGAAGAAAAGTGTATTCACTGCGGGCTGTGCAGCCTCCGCTGTCCGGTGGATGCCATAAGCATGATAAGGTTTGAGGAGATGTTAGATGTTATAGGGAGAAAAAGATGCTGAAACCGCTGGTAGATGACATTTCTGAAACCACAGTGTCCCGTCGCAGGGTGCTAGGGGGTGCATTATTCTGGGCTAGCTGTGGCATAGTAGTGGCCATATTGGGTGTGATTGGGGGAGGGGTGCTTCGCTTCCTTTACCCGAGGGCCCTGTACGAGGCCTCAAAGATATTCAAGGTGGGCAGTCCAGAGTCCTATAAGATAGGTTCCGTGAACCTTGTGACTGGGCGTGGAGTGTGGATTGTGAGGGAACAGGAGGGCTTTTACGCCATCCTGGCCAAGTGTACCCACCTGGGGTGTCAGCCCATCTGGTACGAAGACCAGCAGGTGTTTAAATGCCCCTGCCACGGCAGTCGCTTCCACAAGGACGGGGTTAACTTCGCAGGCCCGGCACCAAGACCCCTAGACCGGCTATACCTAAGCCTCGCCTCGGACGGCCGCCTGGAGGTAGATAAGGGAAAGGATGTCGGTCTGGACTATAAACTGAAGGTCTAATGTCGCTCAGGAGAAAGAGATGAACATATTTGTCCAGATGTGGAGGTCTCTCTTCAGGACAGGGGTGACTGACAGCCCTGTCCACAGGGTCTTCCGTGTAGTAGTAAATTTCATCCTGCATCTACACCCTGCCAGGGTAAGCAAGAATGGCATTAAAATAACTTATACGTTTTGTCTGGGTGGGCTTAGTGTCCTCTTTTTTGTAATGACGGCCCTAACCGGGGGGTTATTAATGATTTATTACACCCCGGATGTAGACAAGGCCTATGCCAATATGCTGGACCTTGAGAACGTGATTCCTTTCGGGATGTTCCTTAGAAATCTGCACAGGTTTGCTGCACATGCTATGGTTATCTCCGTATCCTTGCACATGCTAAGGGTGTTTCTGACTGCCTCTTACAAGTCACCCAGAGAGTTCAACTGGGTAATCGGCGTTGGCCTTTTGCTGATGACCTTTCTGCTCAGTTTTACCGGGTATCTCCTGCCATGGGACCAGCTATCTTACTGGGCAGTTACCGTCGGGACGACTATGGCGGAAAATACCCCCATAGTAGGCACTAAGGGCCCGTTCAGCGTCCTCGGCCCTGAAGAGGACATGCGCTTCATCCTGCTTGGGGGTACGAGTATAGACCAACCGACCCTTATTAGATTCTATTTTGCCCATTGTATCGGCCTGCCAGGGGCATTAGTAGGGCTAATGGCCCTGCACTTCTGGAGGGTGAGGAAGGCCGGAGGAATCTCCAGACCCCTTTAAAGTTTGAGGGATTACTTATGAACGACAAGACAGAATTAAAGGAAAGATTGAGACTCCTTACGGTTATACGGGAAGAGGCCCTGCTCCGGCAGAGGGACATCTATCCTAGGGAAGAAAAGGTAGATACCTGGCCCAACCTGGTGGTGAAAGAGTTGATTGCGTTGCTCATTTTCACCATCGTGCTGGTGGTCTGGGCCCTGGTTCAGGACGCCCCGCTTGAGGAACTGGCCAACCCTGGCCTCACACCCAGGGAGGCCAAGGCGCCCTGGTATTTTGTGGGACTCCAGGAGCTTTTGGTGTATTTTGACCCCTGGATGGCCGGCGTAGTCTTGCCCACCGTTATCCTGGTGGGGCTTGCCCTTGTACCCTACCTTGACCCGGACCCTATAAAGGGTGTTGGCAGGTATGCAATAGGGAAAAGGAAGTTTGCCGCCTTTTGTTTCATCTTTGGCTTTACGATGTGGTTTGTCCTGGTGGTAGTGGGTCAGTACTTCAGGGGTCCCGGCTGGAACTTCTACTTGCCGTGGGAATCCTTGGACAGCCCCAAGGAGGTGGAGGTAGCCTTGACTAACTTCCCGCTGGCGGCAGGGATCGCCTTCCTGGCGTGCTACTACATCCTTGGGCTTGGCATCCCAGCGGTGACCTTTCAGAACTTTTTCTGGCGACTTGGCCTCATAAGGTACCACATCACCATGATACTACTTATGACTATGATGCTAGTGCCAGTGAAGATATTGCTGAGACAGGTCTTTCACATACGGTACATAGTTGAAACTCCATGGTTTAACATCTGAAGGTTTATGCTATGAGATGGAAAATAGCTTTTTTGGCGTTGTCCTTAGTCTTGCTTGGATTCTTAATTGTGTGGGTTATTAAGGAAACCAGGCCCGAATGGAAGCATTATCAGAAGGCCGAGTACGCCCAGTGCATTGCCAACTTAGAGAAAGAGCTTGAACGCTGGGCCGACCCCACATGGGGAGACCCGAAAGTGGCCCAACAGCTCCAAGAAAAGGTAAAGGGCCTACAGAGACCGAAGCTGGAAGTAAAACAATTTCTTCTCAAAGGGAC
>MHYW01000104.1:0-2006 GCA_001828545.1 Planctomycetes bacterium RIFCSPHIGHO2_12_FULL_52_36 | reverse complement strand
GGACGGGACTCTGGAAAGATGGAAGAAATGGGAAAAGGGTAGACAGATGCACTACCTGCCACGTTGACGAAGAAAAGCTGTCCAAACTCCATCTCAACATCGTGGATAATTTTCCCTTTGGACTCTACGGTTGCACTATATGCCATGGCGGGCAGGGGGAATCTCTTAAACTTAAAAAGGCCCATAATGGCATGTATCGTAACAGAAAAGAGATGTTGGCGAGGCTTAGCACGGCAGATGCACTGCTCCAGCTCTGGAAGGGTTTTGCAGAACTCGCTCCTGAGGAGGGCACGGAGGCCTCTGACTTCAAATACTACGGGGTCACGGGGGAAAAGGCAGTTTATGTGGGCAGTACCGTTTGCCTGAGGTGCCATAAAGGGCTAACCACATGGCATATAGACCGCTGGAAGAACAACAAGTTTATGACCATGGAGAAGGTCAAAAATGCCCCAGATTTTATCAAGGGGGATGAGAAGTATAGAAGGCAGTGCTACAAGTGTCACACCACGGGATATGATGAGAAGACGGGGAAGTATGCTGAAGAAGGGGTTACATGCGAGGCCTGCCATGGGCCCGGCCAATTCTATGTCTACTTCATGAGCTCAGGGAAGGTGGCCGAGGCCCAGAGGCTCAGCAAGCTTGGTTTTAGTTACGATGTTTGCGGGAGCTGCCATATGGCAAGAAACCACGAAGTCAGGGCTTCCACCCTTGCTCAGCTTGAATCCGGTCCAAAAGGGCAGGCTAATGCAGAAGCCCCAGGCATCGTAAAGATGCCCCCCTCCCACCCAACCGAACGCAATGAGGAGCTACCTGTTGACCTAACTCAGGAGGAGACCGTCGCTTTAGCAGGAACCATTAGCAGCGTTGCGAGAAAGGGCCAGGTCCCATAAGGCAGTACCCTCAAAAAAGCACTACTTTAGACAACGAGCCTTATGTATTAACCCCGTCACAGGTAAGGGCAGACGATGTCCACTGTAGGGGATAAATCTATTAAGACAGCCAGAGTGGAAAGGAGCCATCACTGTGAGAGTCCCATTTACTACTGCAGTGGTTTTATCTCTCTTGTTTTGGGGAATGGAGCCTCTGCTAGGGCAGCAAGCACCCGCTGAAAAGGCACCCCCAGCAGCGAAGTCGTCCTACGCCTACCCCACCGAGGCCCTCAAGAAGATGTACGAGGAGCACGTGGGGATGGAGAAAGGAGACGGCCCGTTTGCCGATGCCTACAAACCCATACCCCTCCACATGTATCTCAACCCCGACAGGCACTACATCCGACCCGACATCTCCATGTTTGCAGACCTCATGAAGAAATTTGGTCCGGAGCAGTGCGTGGAATGCCATACGGATGTAACCCCTGGAATAGTCAACATCTGGAAGGCCTCCACCCATGCACAGCCCAAGAAAAATGAATACTTTGCCTCCAAGACCGCAGAGATAGAAAAGCGCCTTGGTAGGGAAATTAAAGAGGTGCTTTGTTCCGATTGTCACGGCAAGAGCCATGATGTGTTGCAGATGCCTACCGTGGATAACGCCTGCGGCCAGTGCCATGTTCAGCAGGCAGAGGAGTATGCCTCCGAGCGGGAATACGGCCGGCCCAATCACGTCCAGAGCGTGGAGGCCAACGTAGCGGTCCCATGGTACATAGAAACCCACAGGAAGGGTGAATCTGCCGCCCAGATAGGTTGTGACGTATGCCACGTGGAGATGGCCAGATGTGATGGTTGCCATACCAGGCATGCCTTCTCCGCCGCAGAGGCCAGGCATCCTGAGGCCTGTGCCAGCTGTCACATGGGTCCTGACCACCCCGACTGGGAAACCTACGAACACTCCAAGATGGGGATAATCTATCATCTGGAGGGCCATTCCTGGCCCTTTGATAAGCCCATGGGAGAGATTGTCCCAGGGAAAGATTACCATAGCCCTACCTGTCAATACTGTCACATGTACAAGGGAGGGGGCAAGTGGTGGATCAATCCAGTTAGCAAGGGCATCTGGCGCATGGGAAC
>MHYW01000103.1 GCA_001828545.1 Planctomycetes bacterium RIFCSPHIGHO2_12_FULL_52_36 | reverse complement strand
AGCCACAGGGTAGAGGCAGGTCTCATGACCTGCCCTGAACCAGAACGGTTCAGGGCCTGCCTTGTACCAGTAAATAGTAGCCAGGGAAAACCATTATTCTGAGACCTCTGGAAAAGTCTAACGGTTCCCTTAACTTCTCCCCCTCCCTTGAGGGGAGGGGGAAGGGGGAGGGTGAGTTTTAAATCCACCTAAGCCAGTTTGGCATAAGCGGATATACCATGAGACTGACAAATCACCCCCACCCTTCCCTCCCCCCTCAAGGGGGAGGGAAAAACAGCACTAGAACGGAAAAAGCTAGACTTTTGCAGAGGTCTCATTCTGAATTCTGAATCCTGCATTTTAGCGTAATAACATGGGCAATAACCTCAAAAAGAAACCAGGCTTCAGCCTGTCTTCAAAACTGCTTTGCATACTCCTCCCCCTCCTTGTCCTCCTGGCCGCTACCCTGGGAACCATGTTCTACTTCCTGATTGACATCAGGATGTCCATCCCCACCGTGCATGCGGCCCGTTCATTGAGGAGCGACTTAATGAAGATACATTTCATCGCAGGAGACCTCCTCTTGGAAAAGGAGACCCAGAAAGAGATAGTGGAACTTCAGGAAGAGGTGAGGACATACCTCTATGCCCTTCGGGACGGTAACAAGGCCCTTAGCATAAAGGCAAGCCCTGGGCGATTGGAGGAGCCAGGCTACACGAACCTCTGGTGGAACTGGAACCGCCACATACATCACTACGAAGAGACGTGCCAGCCTCTGCTCTCCCAGTTGTTAGAGGCTACCACTCATAGGGAGAAGGATGACATCTTCTCCAGATACAGTAAGGAAGCAAGAGACCTTCTGTATGATGTTGACAGCACCTGCGTGATGACAGCGGAACACTTCATGAAGAGACCTTCTGTAACCTTTTCACAGGTTGCCCTGGGCCTCCTTATTGCAAGTATCGCAGTTGGTATTTCTACTTACTTTCTGACCTCCCTGTTTATCAAACGCCCACTGAGGGACTTAATGGGTGGTATTGAGGAGGTAACCCGGGGCAAGTGGGGAAGGACTGTAGAGGTGAAGACCAGGGACGAACTGGGCCGGCTGGCCCAGAGCTTTAATACCCTCTCCCTGGAGTTGGAAAAGACCATGAAGGCATTGGAAACAGAGAAGCTGGAACTGGAAGAGGCCAATAAGAGATTACAAGAGTCTAGCATCAAGGACTTTCTGACAGGACTCTACAACCACTACTTCTTCCAGCAGGTACTGGAGGTAGAATACCTCAAGGCAAGCCGCCACGCCACCCCCCTCGCCCTCGTCATGCTGGACGTGGACGGCTTTAAACATATAAATGACACCTTTGGTCACCCCTTCGGGGACTTTGTCCTGGAAGAAATGGGCAGGAGGATCAGGGAATCCCTCAGGCGTACGGACATCGCATGTCGCTATGGAGGGGAGGAGTTTGTTATCCTCTTACCCCATACTGACTACGAGGGGGCCCAAACAGTGATACAAAGGCTGAAGGATGGCCTTCAAGGGCAGGCCTTCCAAAATAATATTGATTCGTGCAACCTCACCGTCACTATGGGCATATCCTCCCTGGAGGAACCAGAGGTCAAAAAGGAAACGGATCTGGTGAGGCTGGCAGACGAGGCCCTACTGGAAGGGAAGTCCAGGGGTGGAAATTGTGTAATCCTGGCCTCCCAGACCCGCAGACGGCCAGGGGTAGACGCCGCTGTCCTGGAGGAGTACCGAAGGAGGCTGGTCACATCAGAGAAGAACATGAAGAGGGCTTACATGGACAGCGTTAAGGCGTTGTTAAAGGCCCTGGAAGCGAAGGACACCTACTCTGCAGTCCACTCCTGTCTGGTAGCCACCTACGCCTGGCATTTTACCGGCGTCCTGAACCTCCCGGCGGAGGAAAGGGAGGTAATCAAGAATGCCGCCCTCCTCCACGACCTCGGCCGGTTAGGCGTCCCCGAGGCAATACTAATGAAGAATGGAGGACTGACCGATGAGGAGGTCTCCCTTGTGAGACAGCATCCCGACCACAGCGTTTCCATAATTAAAGGGATACGTTTCCTGGAGCATGAGGAGTCTATTATCCTCTACCACCATGAGCGGTGGGACGGCCATGGGTATCCCGGCGGGTTAAAAGGCAAGGCCATCCCCCTCGGGGCCAGAATCCTGGCCCTGGCAGACACCTACGAGGCTGTAACCTCAGCCAGGCCCTACCGGAAGGCCCGTCCCCCGGAAGTAGCCTTTAAAATCCTTCGGGAGGAGTCCGGCCACCAGTTTGACCCCGAACTGGTAGAACCCTTCATCAAGGCCATGAAGGAGTTCCTCTCCACTACCAGCAGGGTCTATATCTCACAGCTTAATAGGACAGTGGCGATAGCTAGTAGCTGGTAGCTAGTAGATAGTAGCCAGGGTAGAGGCAGGTCTCCTGACCTGCCTTGTATCAGTAGCTAGTAGCTAGGGGAAAGGGAGCAATGAAAGCAAAGAGGTTTGAAGACCTTGAGGTCTGGGGGAAGGCCCACCAGCTTGTTTTGAATGTTTATCAGCTTACCAAAGATTTTCCCCATGAAGAGAAATTTGGACTGGCTTCCCAGATGCGGAGGTCTGCTGTCTCCGTTCCAGCGAATATTGCAGAAGGATTTAATAAACGGACGTTAAGAGATAAATCGCATTTTTATAATATTGCCCAAAGTTCTCTTGAGGAATTACGATACTACTTTATTTTAGCAAATGATCTGGGGTTCATGAAGGAACCCCAAAAGTGTCTTAATTCAGCCGAAGAAATAGGAAGAATGCTTTCCGGTCTCATTAAAAGCATACGCCAGACATAATAATGGTTTCCCCTCTCTACTATCTACTAGCTACTATCTACTAGCTACTATCTACTAGCTACTATCTACTAGCTACTAGCTACTGCCTTTACAGAATTCCACACAATACCCACTAGCTTGTCCAGTTGTCTCAGGGTAATGGACAACGGTGGCATAACCACTATCACGTCCCCCAGGGGCCTGAGCAGGGCTCCCTGGTTTCTGGCCTCAAGGCAGACCCTGTGGCCTATCCTCTCGGCGGAGGGATAAGGTTCCCTGGTCTGCCTGTCTTTGACCAGCTCTATCCCCGCAATGAGGCCGCAGTGGCGGACGTCCCCCACTGACTCCAGGCCGTAAAAATCCTGTAACCTGTTTCTTAGAAATTCCATTTTGGGCTGGAGGTTTTTAAGGACGGCCTCCTTTTCAAACACCTCCAGACTTGCCAGGGCGGCCGAGCAGGCCAGGGGGTTACCCGTGTAGGTGTGGCCGTGGAAGAAGGTTCTGCCCTGGTCTCCAAGAAAGGCATTATATATGTCCTCTGTTACCAGGGTGGCCGCAAGGGGTAGATACCCACCGGTTAGCCCCTTGGAAATGGCCATAATGTCGGGTACCACCCCTTCATGTTCACAGGCAAACATCTTCCCTGTCCTCCCGAAACCGGTCAGTATCTCATCGGCAATCAGCAACACATTGTATTTACTGCATAACTCCCTGACGCCCTTAAGGTAACCTGTGGGATGGACTATCATCCCCCCTGCCCCCTGGATGAGGGGTTCAATTATCAGGGCGGCAAGTTCTTGATGGTGCTGGGCAAGGATTTTCTCCATCTCCCCCAGGCAGGCCATGCGACAGGTCTCTTTACTTTTTCCCACAGGGCAACGGTAACAGTGGGGAGATGGGGCAAAGAGGGTTTGGGCAGTAGTGCCTCCACGCCCGGCTTCCCTCCCCCTTGAGGGGGGAGGGAAGGGTGGGGGTGAATCCCCCTCCCCCTTCCCCCTCCCACCAGGGGAGGGGGGAACTGATTCAACAGGTGCAGGCTGGGTATCTTGGAGTGACTTTCTACCAGGCGTTCCACCCCCTTTCCCCTCCTCGGAAGGTTCGGACATTCGGCTTATTTCTCCCTCCCCCTTGAGGGGGGAGGGAATGGAGGGGGTGAAGATGGAGGTGGAAGAGAGGGTAAGCGGTCGGTAAATGTCATGAAATTGCGGGATTCCCCCCACGGCCACAGCCCCAAAGGTGTCGCCATGGTAGGCATATTGAAGGGCAAGGAACTTCCTCTTTTCAGGATGCCCTGATTGCTGCCAGTACTGGAAGGCCATCTTCAGGGCCGCCTCTACGGCCGTGGAGCCATCGTCAGAATAAAATACCTTAGTAAGCCCCTTAGCCCGGGGCAGCCCTGCTACCTGGGCTGTAGTGCTGTCTGACTCCACTTCCCTCCCCCTTGAGGGGGGAGGGAAGGGTGGGGGTGAATCCCCCTCCCCCTTCCCCCTCCCACCAGGGGAGGGGGGAATATGTTGGGGTGCCCCCTGCCACTTGGGGGCTATCTCCACAAGCCTCTTTGCCAGCATTATGGAGGGGACGTTGGATGCGCCCAGCAGGGTGGAGTGGGCCACCCGTTTTAGCTGGGCATTGATGGCCCTGTCTATCTCCTTTTTCCTGTGGCCGTGTACGTTGCACCAGAGGGAGGAGACGCCGTCCAGGTATTCCTTCCCGTGGACGTCCTTAAGTATGACCCCCTTTGCCTCTTTTATTATGAGAGGGCTTTCTTTTAAGAAACTGGACATCTGGGTAAAGGGGTGCCAGAGGTATGCCTTGTCCCAGGCTTCCAGGCTATTTAGGTCTTTTGCAATCAGCAAGAATATGATCTACTGCTTTATCAATAATGCCAGACCAATATTTCCTATGCCCATTTTAGGTAACTACATTTCATGCCCTTTTAAGATAACCTCTACTTGTTCCTTCAATTGTGGAACTTTGTTCTTAACTATGCCCCATAAAACCTCATAGTCAATCCCGAAATATTCATGGATTAGGGTATTTCTAAGCCCTGCAATCTTCTTCCATTCTATATCACCAAATTTTTGTTTTACGCCAGCCGGTAAATTTTTTACTGCCTCACCTATTACCTCAAGATTTCTAATTACGGCATCGGTCAACATTTCATCGCCTACAAACTCTTCAAAGGATTTGTCATCCGCATACCTTAGAATCTTCTCTGAACTCTTTAGTATATCATTCAGAAACAGGATATAATTCCTTTTAGACATAGATAGCCTCCGAGAGGACGTGCTCTTTTATCTCCTCTCTCAGGGTATTTTTCAATACAAGGTCTACTTTTGCATCCAAGATTCCTTCAAGGAAAAACTTAAGGTCCATGTAGTTATCAAATGTTTTATAACCCTCTTCAAACACCACCAGGATGTCAATATCGCTCCTCTTCCTCTGCCTACCTTTTACAAAAGAACCAAAGAGGCCCAGTTCTTTTACCTTAAATCTTTCTCTCAATGCCCCTTTATTTCGGGCTAAAATGTCTTTGACCTCTTCAAGGGATTTCATTCTCATCACCATATCAAAGTCTTATAAGCTACTGCGGTCGCTATTATATGCCCTATCTTTGTAACGTACAACCACCTTATCCCCTCTTGTGCACCCTAAGACCTCCCTGGCATTCCCCATATTGATAGAGAGTTCCAGGTACCCAGAACTGCCAAAGAGGGCCAGCAGTTCTCCCACCTGCCCCTCCTGATAAGTGTGGCTGATACGAGAAATCTCCTTGTCCTTTACGGAAATAGACACAGGGCCCCAGTCCAGTACCTCTGCCCAGACGTGTTCAACGTTGGTAATCAGATTGCCGAAGCGGTCTATATGGATTATCTCTCCCTTCAGGACGCCTTTTTTTACGACTATGGGGTCTGGGAAAGAAAAGGTATGGGGGTCGTCTATCTGCCTGCCCAGTTTAGTTGGTTTTAACCCCCTTGAGAGGTGGGCCGCTACCGGGGCAAAGACGTCCCTGCCGTGGAAGGTACTGCTCACCTCGGGGAGGAAATATCTGGTATTAGTGACCTCAACGGCTAGTAGGGGCACGGCACGCCGTGCCCCTACGTCTGCTTTGGTTATAACAAGGCCCAACAGTCCGTTGTCCGGGGCAAGGAAGGTATACCGTCCTGTCCTCACGCATACTATCCTCCGCCTGGTCCCTACCCCGGGGTCTACTACTGCCACAAAAATAGTGTCCTTCGGAAAGTACTTATAAGAGGAATAAAGGATAAAGGCCCCTTCCTGTATGTCTTGAGGTGGGACATGGTGAGATATGTCTATGATTTGGACTTTTGGGTTAATCCCTGCAATGACTGCCTTCATCGCCCCTACGTAGGGGTCCGCAAGGCCAAAATCGGTCAGGAGGGCTATGACCTTTGCCCTGCCCATCCTACAGGATTTCTCCCACTATAGGGAGGGCGTTACCGCAGAACCTGCAGTTCTTGTCTTCCAGCCCATGGATGCTTACGTAGTAGCCCATCCTCTCTATGACCGCCTTACCGCATTTGTTGCAGTAGGTATGCTCTCCCGGGTGGTCGGGGACGTTGCCCAGGTAGACGAATTCCAGCCCCGCTGTCATACCTATCTCTCTGGCCTCTTCCAGTTTTTCTATGGGGGTGGGGGGGAGGTGTCCAAGCTCCAGGTAAGGGTAGAAGCGCGTGACGTGCCAGGGGGTCTCCTTGCCCAGGTTTTCCAGGATGGTCCTGGCAATGTCCCTTAATTCCTCGGGGCTGTCGTTGTAGCCTGGCACTACGTTGGTAATAATCTCTACGTGCATGTTCCACTTCTTCCTGGCCCTGGTGACTGCCTCCAGGATGGGTCTTGGGTTTTTAATCTTTGCCACCTCCCGGTAGAAGCGGCTGCCTTCCATTCTGCCTTTGAAGTCTACCCGGTAGGCGTCCAGATAAGGCCCGATAGCGTCCAGGGCCTCCAGCCCCACGTATCCGTTTGTAACAAAGACGGTGTAAAGACCCTGTGCCTTGGCCAGTTTGGCCCCGTCTATGGCATATTCCATCCAGATAGTAGGTTCATTGTACGTCCAGGCTATCCCCTGGCACCCACCCTTACGGGCATAATTTACCAGTTCTTCCGGGGATAGCGGGGTGGTGCGGACCGCGGCCTGTCCCAATCGGGTCATGCCTGAGGCAGATTCGCCAAGGCGAACATGGGCTATCTGCCAGTTCTGACAGTCGCCGCAGCGCATATTGCACCCCAGGG
>MHYW01000102.1 GCA_001828545.1 Planctomycetes bacterium RIFCSPHIGHO2_12_FULL_52_36 | reverse complement strand
GATATGATTAAAGAAGACCGCCTGCGTATGATACGGGCAGTCCGTTTCGCCAGCCGCTTTGAATATGAGATAGAAGAATCCACCAGGAAGGCCGTCCAGGAGTACGCCCCCAAAATCCTTACCGTGAGCTGGGAGAGGATAAGGGAAGAACTAGAAAAAATCCTTGTCCACAGGAACCGCTCTATCGGGATTAAGCTACTTGATGAACTGGGACTGCTGGAACACGTCCTCCCGGAGATTACCAAGATGAAGGGCGCCAAACAACCCGACAACCTCCACCCGGAAGGGGACGTTTTCACCCACACCCTGCTGACCATATCTCACCTTGAAGACCCCAACTGGGTGCTGGCCATGGGGGCACTGCTCCACGACGTGGCCAAGCCCGTTACCTGGGAGCTGAGAGACGGCCGTATCCGCTTCCCTTACCACGAGGGCGTCGGGGCGGAGATGGCCGGGAATATCTGCGACCGCCTCCGCACCTCCAAAGAGGAGAAGGAACGGATTGCCTGGCTGGTAAAGAGGCACATGGCCTTCAAGGATGCCCGGAAGATGAAGATGAGCACCCTTAAGAGACTCCTCTCGCACCCGGATTACCCCCTCCTGGCCGAGGTCTGCCGTGTGGACGCCCTCGCCAGCACCGGTGACCTCTCGGACTATAATTATTGCCAGGAGATGCGGGGGAGGCTGAAGGAAGAGGAGATAAAACCCCAGAGGTTGGTTAATGGATACGACCTCATAGCCCTGGGGCTAAAACCCGGCCCGCCTTTCTCGGGAATCCTAGACAGACTTTACGATGAGCAACTAGAGGGTAGGCTTAGAACGAGGGAAGAGGCCCTAAACGAGGCCAGGGAGATGGTGGCCGAGGTCTTGGGTGGCGGGATTAAGGGAAGAAAAGGGGACGGTTCTATTTTTAAAAAGGGAGATAATTAGAACCGTCCCCTTTTTTCGCCTTTTTCGCTTTTTTTCGCTAACGTGTATCTGCCAATTCTGAGTAATACTCCTGCAGGGGCCTGACCTCTACCTGTCCCTTGAGCATGGACTCTATGGCCCTGGCGGCGGCCCTTGCACCTGAAAGGGTGGTGAAGTAGGGTATGTGATGTATTAGTTTGTAGGGTGCGTCTCTAGACGCACCATTTATTCCCCTCTATTAAGAGGGGATTAAGGGGTGTGTTTTTCGGTGCGTTTCACGCACCCTACTACTGAGGTGTCATTGCGAGTGAAGCGAAGCAATCCCATCTTCCCTGATACAAATCTCTTAAGAGATTGCTTCGTGGCTAAAGCCCCTCGCAATGACAGCCTTGTCTGAGTTTTTCAGAGGTCTCACCCGGTATTAAATGGAGGATTTGGCGTAATACTCCTGCAGGGGCCTGACCTCTATCTGTCCCTTGAGCATGGACTCTATGGCCCTGGCGGCGGCCCTTGCGCCTGAAAGGGTGGTAAAGTAGGGTATGTGATGTATCAGTGCCGTACGCCTTATGGGGAAGGAGTCCTTTTCGGAAATATTCCCCTCGGTGGTATTTATTACCAGGTGTATCTCACCCTTCTTCAGATAATCCATTACGTTGGGACTACCCTCAAAGACCTTGCGTACCTCCTGCACCGGTATGCCCTCCCTGGATATGAGACTGGCAGTACCCCTTGTGGCCATCAGCCTGAGGCCCATCTGATGGAGGGTCTTAGCCAACAGGGCGGCCCCAGGTTTATCCCTATCTCTTACGCTTATGAATACCGTTCCTGATAGTGGCAGTGAGCCGTCCGCACCCATCTGGCTCTTGGCGTAGGCCCTGCTAAAGTCCTTGTCCAGCCCCATGACCTCCCCGGTGGACTTCATCTCAGGCCCCAGGATGGTATCTACCCCTGGGAACTTTATGAAGGGCAGGACCGCCTCTTTTACGGCGGTGTAGGGTAGAGGCGACCGGCCGGTCGCCCCTACTAATTCCCTCAGGGTCTTTCCCATAATAATCTTTGTGGCTACCTTGGCCAGGGGTATGCCTATGGCCTTAGAGACAAAAGGTACGGTCCTGGAGGCCCTGGGGTTTACTTCTAACACATAGACCTCGCCGTCTTTTATGGCGTACTGGATGTTAATGAGGCCAAGTACTTGCAGTTCCAGTGCCAGTACCCGGGTTTGACGCTCTATCTCTTCCACAGTCTCCCGCGGCAGGGAGTAGGGCGGGAGGGCGCAGGAGCTGTCCCCTGAGTGTATGCCGGCGGCCTCAATATGCTCCATAATCCCTCCAACAAAGACCTCATGCTGGCCATCCGCTATGGCGTCCACGTCTATCTCTACGGCGTCTTCCAGAAATTTGTCTATGAGCACGGGATGTTTGGGTGAGACCTCTGTGGCCTTCTGGACGTAGTCTCTCAGAGATTTCTCATCAAAGGCCACCCGCATGGCGCGTCCCCCCAGTACGTAGGAGGGCCTGACGAGTACCGGATACCCCAGCCTCTCCGCCACCGTTACCGCCTCTTTCATGGAGCGGGCACAGCCGTTGTCGGGCTGTCTCAGGCCTACCTTCCTGAGGAGTTCTGCAAACCGCTCCCTGTCCTCAGCGCGGTCTATACTCTCGGGGGACGTCCCCAGTACCTTTATACCCTCCCTCTCCAGGGGTACCGCCAGCTTCAGGGGCGTCTGGCCCCCGAGCTGGACTATTACCCCCTGCGGCTTTTCCAGGTGGATAATCTCCAGGGTGTCTTCCAGCGTAAGGGGTTCAAAGTACAGCCTGTCGGAGGTATCGTAGTCGGTACTTACCGTCTCCGGGTTACAGTTGACCATTATGGTCTCGTACCCCATCTCCCTGAGGGCCATGACGGCGTGGACACAGCAGTAGTCAAACTCTATCCCCTGGCCGATGCGGTTGGGCCCACTGCCCAGGATGACCACCTTGGGTCTGTCTGTGGGCCTGGCCTCACACTCCTGCTCATAGGTGGAATACAGGTAAGGGGTGTAGGTCTCAAACTCTGCGGCACAGGTGTCCACCCTCTTGTATACGGGCCGCAGGTTATCTTTGTGACGGAGACTGCGTATGGATTCCTCTGTGGTGCCGGTCAACTGGGCTATGCGGGCGTCCGAGAGACCATAAGCCTTGGCCTCCCGTAGGGGCTGAATATTTTCAGCCCCTACCCCTACCACACGCAGTCTGTCCTCCATATCCACTATCTCTTTTATATTGTTTAGGAACCAGGGGTCTACATGGGTGAGCCTGTAGAGTTCTTCTACGGTAAGGTCGTACCTTAACCCCTCTGCAATGTACCATATGCCCTCCCAGGACGGCACCTGGAGCTTCTGGCGTAAGAAGGCCCTTATCTCCTCTGCATTGGGGACGCTGGGCAAGACTTCCACCAGGCCCGGGCGGTCAATCTCCATAGACCGCAGGGCCTTCCCCAGGGCCTCTTTGAAGGTCCTCCCGATGGCCATGACCTCCCCCACGGACTTCATCTGGGTGGTGAGCCGCTGGTCTGCACCTGGGAATTTCTCAAAGTCAAATCTCGGTATCTTTACCACGCAGTAATCTATGGTAGGCTCAAAGCTGGCAGGGGTGTAACGGGTTATGTCGTTAGGAATCTCGTCCAGGGTGTAGCCCACGGCCAGCTTGGCGGCAATCTTGGCAATTGGGAAGCCCGTGGCCTTGGAGGCAAGGGCGGAACTGCGGGAGACCCTGGGGTTCATCTCTATGGCCAGCATCTCCCCGGTCTGTGGGTGTATGGCAAACTGGATGTTAGAGCCTCCGGTCTCTACCCCTATCTCACGGATAACCTTTATGGCCGCATCCCGCATGACCTGGTATTCTCTATCAGTAAGGGTCTGGGCGGGGGCTACGGTTATGCTGTCCCCGGTGTGTACCCCCATGGGGTCAAGGTTTTCAATGGTACATATAATGACCACGTTGTCCCTGAGGTCACGCATCACCTCAAGCTCAAACTCCTTCCAGCCTATGATTGAACGCTCTATGAGGACCTCACAGACGGGGCTCATGTCCAGGCCGTGCTCTACGTATTCTTTGAACTCTTCCGGGGTCCTGGCGATATTGCTCCCCGTACCACCGAGGGTGAACGAGGGGCGGATTATGGCAGGGAGGCCAATCTTTTCATAGGCCCCCATGGCCTCATTCATTGAACGGATATAATAGCTTTCAGGGACCTCGAGGCCAATCTTCCTCATGGACTCCTTGAATAATTGCCTATCCTCTGCCTTTTTGATGGCCTCGTATTTGGCCCCGATGAGTTCTACGGCGTATTTGTTCAGTACGTCCCTCTCTACCAGGGCCACTGCCAGGTTAAGGGCCGTCTGGCCGCCCAGGGTAGGCAGTAGGGCCTGAGGCCGCTCCCTGGCGATGACCTTCTCCAGTACCTCAGGGGTGAGGGGTTCTATGTAGGTGGCGTCAGCAATCTCAGGGTCTGTCATGATGGTGGCAGGGTTACTGTTTACCAGGACTATCTGGTAGCCCTCCTCCCTGAGGGCCTTGCAGGCCTGTGTGCCGGAGTAATCAAACTCACAAGCCTGGCCGATGATGATTGGCCCGGAGCCTATGATTAAAATCTTTTTTATGTCGGTGCGTTTGGGCATAGTGTTACTTAGTGATTAGTTCTACTGTGGGCATTTATGCTTTCTTGTAAGCTTCCAAGAACTCATCCCTGGAGATACCGGCTTGAGTGCAAAGTGTCCTCAGCGTGGAGGCTTTAATCTTGAGATGGTTAGGCATAGTCAATGGCGTCTTACTCCCGTCAGCGTTCTCACGCAGCATAGAAATGTGTTCTTTTTCTCGTACAACGTTGAATCCTAGAATCTCTAAGGCTTTGACCACCTTATGCTTGGGGGCATCAACGGGAAACTTGGCCATCAGACCTCAATTCCAGCTTCTGCAACGAATGCCTCAAGAATAGGTGGCTCAACATCAAGAACTTCCTTCCCGAAGGTCTCAACATGGAAGCGAATCGCTGACTTCACATCAGAAAGCGCCTCATCATATGTATCCCCTTGTCCAACTACAACCCCTTTAAGCCCTAAGGGGTAAGCAACGTAACCGTCGGGGTGTTTTTCTACAACGATCTTAAACTGTCTCATCTGCACACCTCCTGCTTTTTTAACCCACAGGCCTGGCCGATGATAATCGGCCCGGAGCCTATGATGAGGATTTTCTTTATGTCTGTGCGTTTAGGCATGTATTCGTTATTAGTTGAAGTTATACAAGAATCACTTTTACTACGATGTCATTCTGAGCGAAGCGAAGAATCTCATTACTAGACCCTTCGCTCCGCTCAGGGTGACATTTTGGAAATTCTATGTTTGTTTCACTCCCTTAGAATGATAATTGCATCTTTCTATACTATCGTTTGCATAATTGAGGTAATGAATTTGTAGGGACAGACCTTTAGGTTTGTCCAGGACAGGTCTAAAGACCTGTCCCTACGTTATTTTGCCGAGCAAGCTCGGCCACTACAATTTTATTGGGCTTTTAGCATCCCCAAAAACCTCTCAAACAGATACCCCGCATCATGCGGGCCGGGGCTGGCCTCGGGGTGGTACTGGATGCTGAAAACTGGGAGGTCCTTGAGTCTTAGCCCCTCCACCGAGCGGTCGTTGAGGTTTATATGGGTTACCTCTACCGGGCCGTGGTGCGTATCCCTCCACCCCTCCCATCCCTCTACGGCAAAGCAGTGGTTCTGGGTGGTAATCTCTACCTTTCGGGTGGAGAGGTCCATCACGGGATGGTTACTGCCGTGGTGGCCGAACTTCAATTTATAGGTCTTCAGTCCCAGGGCAAGGGCCAGGAGCTGGTGTCCGAGGCAGATTCCAAAGATGGGCCTCTTCCCCAGGAGTTTCTTGATGTTCTTTATCATGTAGGGGACGCCTTCAGGGTCACCAGGGCCGTTGGATACCAGTATCCCATGAGGGTCTTTTGCCAGTACCTCGTCCGCCGGGGTCTGGGCAGGGACTACCAGTACCTCCAGACCTAGACCTGACAGGCTCCGCAGGATGTTGTATTTAACCCCACAGTCGTAGACCACCACACGCAGGTTACCGTTCTTTTTAGTGGAGTCCCATAGGAAGGGGTTGCGGCAGGTGATTTCCCTTACCATGTCCCGCCCTACCAGGCTCGGGATCGCCCTTATCTTTTTTGCCAGACTCTCCCGGTCAAAGTCCTCCGTAGAGATTATACCTTCCTGGGCGCCATGGTCTCTGAGGTGGTGGGTAAGGGCTCGGGTGTCCACTCCCTGGATACCTACAATACTGTGGACATTGAGGAGGGTATCTAGACTTGCCTTGGAACGCCAGTTACTGGGGTAAGGGCAGTATTCCTTTACTATGAAACCGTGGGGGTACAGGCGATGGGATTCATTGTCTTCCAGATTTACCCCATAGTTGCCTATGAGGGGATAGGTCATGGTTACCATCTGGCCCTGGTAGGAGGGGTCTGTGAGG
>MHYW01000101.1:18654-19520 GCA_001828545.1 Planctomycetes bacterium RIFCSPHIGHO2_12_FULL_52_36 | reverse complement strand
GCCTCCAGCTCCATAATAAAATCTGCCATAGGCATAGGCGGCCTCCTGTCAGAGGGTATCGGCGATACCCTCAGGGTCAGCATTACCGGCCGGCCCCATGAGGAGATAAAGGCAGGGCTGGACATCCTCCGGGCCCTGGGGCTCAGGGAACACGAGGGATGGGAACTCATCTCCTGCCCCACCTGTGGGCGCTGCGAGATTGACCTTGTAAAGATAGTGGAAGAGGTGAAGGCCAAGCTCCCCCCTGAGAAAAAGGCCCTCCAGATAGCCATCATGGGCTGTGCCGTCAACGGCCCTGGGGAGGCCCAGGAATGTGACATCGGGATAGCCGGAGGCCACGGCTTCGGACTCCTCTTCAAGAAGGGCGAGCGGGTCAGGAAGATTCCGGAATCAGAGATGGTGAGCCAGCTCCTCCACGAGATAGAGAGTATGTCATGAGCGGCAGCACCGCAGGTACCAAGAGGATAGCCATCCTTGGCTCTACAGGCTCTATCGGGAGGAACGCCCTGGAGGTAGTCCGCTCCCTGGGCAGGGACTACCGGGTCACCGCCCTTTCCACCCACCAGAACTGGGAACTCCTTGCCCAACAGATAGATGCCTTCCGCCCCAGCAGGGTGGCCATTGTAGACAAAGAATCCTACCGCCTCCTGAAGACAAAGGTCTCAACTAACTCAGTAGAAATACTTGCCGGGGAAGACTCCCTGGAAGAGTTGGCCTCAGGGGAGGACGTAGACTTCGTACTATCTGCCATAGTCGGGGCGGCCGCCCTCCCCGCTACCCTGGCCGCCATAAGACAAAAGAAATCCCTCGCCCTGGCCAACAAGGAGGCCCTGGTGGTTGCCGGCGAAATTGTGACCAGCCTGGCC
>MHYW01000101.1:0-18632 GCA_001828545.1 Planctomycetes bacterium RIFCSPHIGHO2_12_FULL_52_36 | reverse complement strand
CCTGGCCAACAAGGAGGCCCTGGTGGTTGCCGGCGAAATTGTGACCAGCCTGGCCAGTAAGATGGGCGTAAAACTGCTCCCCGTGGACAGTGAACACTCCGCCATCTTCCAGTCCCTCCTGGCCGGCCAGCGGAGCGAATTAAGAAAGGTAATCCTCACCGCCTCAGGCGGGCCCTTCCGTGAGTACCCAAGGGAAAAACTCCAGGACGTCACCCCTGAACAGGCCCTCAAGCACCCAACGTGGCAGATGGGGAAAAAGATAACCATTGACTCTGCCACCTTGATAAACAAGGCCCTGGAGATAATAGAGGCCAAATGGCTCTTTGGGTTGGAGGCCCAACAAATAGACGTAGTAATCCACCCCCAGTCCATAATCCACTCCATGGTAGAATTCCAGGACGGTTCAGTAATAGCCCAGATGGGCCTGCCAGACATGAAACTCCCCATCCAGTATGCCCTCACTTACCCCCAGAGGAGGCCTGCCCCCGTAGAATCTCTCTCCCTGCCCAAACTCGGCGGGCTTACCTTCTTTAAACCCGACATGGAAAGGTTCCCCGCCCTGCGGCTGGGTTACAGGGCAGTCTCTGAGGGAGGGACTATCCCGGCCGTACTCAACGCCGCCAATGAGGTGGCGGTAGAGGCCTTCCTGGACAGGCGAATCAAACTCACGGATATCGTACCCATAACAGAGGGCACCATGGACCGTCACAAAAAGTGTGAACACCCTTCCCTGGGGGAAATCCTTGCGGCCGACCAATGGGCCAGGGAAGAAGCAAGGAAAAACCTCCCAAAATGAGAAGAAAGGATACAAAATTCAGTAGTCAGGACGCAGAATATTTTGTATCCTGAATCCTGTACCCTGAATTGTAACGACGATGACTGAGACGTCTACAAATATACTACTGGTAATCCTGGGCATAGGCACCCTCATCTTTGTCCACGAGCTGGGCCACTTCCTGGCCGCCAAGTGGATTGGGGTAAAAGTACACGTCTTCTCCATGGGCTTTGGGCCAGCCCTCTGGAGCAGGGTATGGGGGGAGACCGACTACAGGCTCTCCGCCATCCCGCTCGGGGGCTACGTAAAACTGGCCGGCGAACACCCGGAAAAGGAGGCCCCCATGCAACCCTGGGACTTCATGGCCAAACCTGCCCACCAGAGGGCGCTGGTACTGCTGGCTGGCGTGGGGCTTAACGCCCTGCTGGCCTTCCTTGCGTTCGTCATTGCCTTCCAGATAGGTGTCCCCTTCATCACCTCAGAGATAGGGGAGGTCTCTACTGGCTGGCCGGCCTGGGAGGCAGGCCTAAAACCCGGAGATAAAATCGTCCAGCTTGACGGGAAGCGTAACCCAGACTTTGAGGACATCTTCACCTCCATAGCCCTGGGCAGCCCTGTGGCAAAAATCTCCCTCCTTGTGGAACGGGATAACCAGTCCCTGGGCTTTACGGTCTCACCTAGATATGATGAGGCCCAGGGGATGCAACGCATAGGCATAAGCCCGGCCCTCAGCAGAGAGATAGGCCACATACTCCAGTACCCCGATGGCTCTCCCTCTAAGGAGGCGGGGCTGAAGGCCGGCGACGAGATTATTGCCATCAATGGGGAGGGCATAGCGGCAGGGGAAAAAATCAGGGAAATAGAAGCGAACAACCCTGGCAAAGAGTTGACCTTAACCGTGCTCAGACAGGGGGAAAAACAAGAGGTCAAGGCAACCCCCCTCAGCACGCCCCGGTGGATGCTCGGGGTCTCCTGCGCCTCAACAAAAATACAGTCCCTCCAGCAAGAAAGCCTGGCGGCAAAGGCAGGGCTTAAAAAAGGAGACGCAATACTTAAGGTCAACGGAAAAGAGGTCTCCGGCTGGGCCGCCCTGAAATCTGCCACAAGCGAACCACCCACCCCAGGAGGAAAGACCCCCAACCTGACCCTGAAACGGGGGCCGGAAGTCCTCTCTCTGGACGTGCCTGGGGATGCCAGGAACCTCCTTGAGGGGGTCGTCCCTGCCATGGGGCTAAGGGTTGACCACGTAGTAGAGGGCTTCCCGGCCCAGGAGCTTGGCATCAGGCCTGGGGACGAACTCCTCTCCCTCCGCGGAGAAGGCCTGAAGAGGTGGGAAGACCTCCTGAGGATTATCGCCACCTGCGAAGGGAAAGAAATGGAAGTCCAGTGGCGCAGGGGCAGTGGTACCGCCGGAGACAAAAGCGGGGAGACCTTCACCGCCAGGTTCCACCCCAGGAAGGACACAGAGGGGGCCGTGGGGAGGCTAGGGATAAGACTAAAAGAGAAATCCGTAGAGAGGCAATATGGTTTCATCGGGGCCTGTCAGGCGGGCACCTATAAGGCCATTATCATGACCCAGAGGATATACCTTTCAATGAAGGCCCTCTTCACCCGCCAGGTCTCCAGTGAGACGGTGGGGGGCATCATCATGATTGCCCAGGCCACCTATGAATCGGCCAAGTTGGGTATGGGGAAGCTGCTCTACTTTATCGGCATCCTCAGCCTCCAGCTCGCCATCCTGAACGCCCTACCCATCCCCGTGCTGGACGGCGGACACCTCCTCTTCCTGGGTATAGAGAAAATAAAGGGATCCCCCCTCAGCGAGCGTACCATGGTCTTCGCCCAATACGTCGGCATGGCCCTCCTCCTCGCCCTCCTCCTCTTCGCCACGAGGAACGACGTGATGAGATTGCTGGCGATGTATCAGTAAAACCTTGCGGTAAGAGGTTATGAAAATCAAATATGACCCAGAATCAGACGGTGTATTTTAGATGACCTTCCTCCAGGCACTACTACTTTTTGCCACGAGGAACGACGTCATGAGACTGCTGGCGATGGTAGGGGCGAACGGCCGTTCGCCCCTACGGTAGCGACATAACTTATCATGCCCCAATACAGCCCAACAACCCATCAACGCCATTCCCTTCGGTTGAAGGGATATGATTATTCACAGGCAGGGGCGTATTTTGTAACCATATGTGCGTATAATAAGGAATATTTGTTTGGCGATATTATAAATGGTGTTACGCGTATGAATGAATACGGGAAAACTGTCAGGGAGAAATGGTTGCTTTCATCTAAATTGCGGTCAGAAATTAAACTGGATGAATTTGTAATTATGCCAAATCATTTTCACGCAATTGTAATTATTTGGAGCATTGGCACAAACACTGTAGGGGCGAACGGCCGTTCGCCCCTACGGATGAAACCAAAATCATTATCATCATTAATGGCAGGATTCAAATCATCCGCAACATCAAGAATAAACGGTTTACGTAATTCACCCGGGGTTCCTGTCTGGCAAAGGAATTATTACGAACACATTGTCAGAAACGAAGACGAATTAAACCGCATCCGAGAATATATCATAAACAATCCCCTGCAATGGCAATTTGACAGGGAGAATCCCAGGCATATTCCGGATAAAGCTTATGACGATAATTGGGGTCGGCTTGAAGAGGAGATATACGGCAAGACGAAAAAATTGCTCCCGTGAAATTGTGGAATAAGTAAGGCTGCCCAGGAAGCTGATTTTCAACTAATAAGACGGCCGCCGCCCCCTATCCCCAAGTGTCAAATAAAACCCACACCTATCACACCTCACATCCCCCCTCTGGCAGAAGTCCCTGTATAGCTGGTGTAGGCCCTGTTGCCGGCGGGCAGAGTTAACAATCTTTGCGGACTTTTCAGGGATTATCCGCTCGGTCATAAACCTTACGATGCTGTCGGGCTGTAGCCTAGGGTAATGCGTGTATATCTCGTGGAGTATCCCTTCCATCTCCTTATCCCCGTGCCTCCTGGCATAGAGGAGCAGGAGGGGGATAATGACGTTTATCAGGAGGACGGCCATCCGCTCACGTCCCACCAGCCTGGCCGGGGTCTCGCGCCTATTCCCGCCGAGGACCAGATGATGAGACCAGAAGGGGTCTTTCAGACTGAGGAAGATGGTCTCCAGTTTCTTTATTACCACTCGCATGTCCCCTTTATCTCTGCCTTTTGCCTCCTCCAGTGGGGATAAAAATTCCCTGAACAGGCCCTTTTCAAGACCCCTTGCCAATAGGGCGCTCATGGCGGCCAGCCTCCGGGGAGGGGAATTAAATGGACGGGTACCCTCCCAGTGCCAGACCTCGGGGGAGAGCGTCTCTCCTGACCACGTCCCTTGAAGCTTCTTCCACAGCCCACAAACAGAGGCAAAATACCTTTTGCTCTCCTTGTCCTGGAAATCCTCATTAGACCACCTTTGCAATATCCCAGCCTCCCCGAGGAGGAGGGCCTGTATCCAGGAGGTGGTCTCCCTTTCATTAGCATCCACCGGCACCAAACGGCGGAGGTCTCCCTGGCCGACACGGCTTGCAAGGAGGGAGAAGCCCACCACGTTGTTCTTGTACCCCATGGCCTCCATAAGGCCACGGTACAGGAGCTCTTCAAAAGACTGCCCCTCAAGACGCCCCTCCATCCTTTGTACCCTGGCAATTACCCGCTGGTCCCCCGCCTGCTCAAGTAGATGGCCGAGCCAGTGCTCATACCTGGCTCGTTGCTGGAGCAATTCCTGGCATGGTCCTGGCAAGGGGCGGGGTGTCGTAGGCTCTCCCAGCCCGTCTATCAGCCCCGTCAGTTCTTCCACCGGGAGGTTAATGTGTCTGGAAAGTGCTAGCTGGGGTATATCCCTACCGTAGAGGTCTTTGACAAAGCCCCCGCCATCATCATTCCAGAAGACTACGTGGAGGCATACCCTGGTGTACCCCTCTTGCTTGTCGTGCCCGTGTCGCCGCCAATCAGAGGACAGTAGGTGTACCTCTACGTCCCCCTTCAGGTGCCCCCTGCCCTCCAGCAGTATCTCCGCATTTACGTGGTCCGGCCCGCCCCCCTTGTTCCACCGCCCTGGGGAGAGTACCTCCAGACGTGAGCCGTCTTCTGTAAGGAGTCTACCCTGGAGGAAGTGCCTGCCGTACCACAGACAGCGCACCACCTCCTCCGTAATCTGCCGGCTGACCCCTTCCTGTTCAAAGACGCCAGGCGTTAAAACTAATCTTACAAGACGTTCGTACTCGGAGGAGAAAAGGCCCATTATTAGGCCCTCCCTTAGTAGTCTTCTCCCTCCGGAGGAGGGGGTTGTTCCTTAGAGGACTCTAGTATCTCTTCGCTTTCTTCGGCCTCTTCGCCCCCTTTGGCTGCAGGCGAGATGCCTTTCGGGCCGGGCCCTTGTCCGCCCGCAGTGGATTCCTCGGTCACGCGGGCCACGGAGACAAGGCGATCGCCCTCCTCCAGAGAGATTAGCTTGACCCCTCTGGTGTTGCGGCCTATGACAGAGATTGTATTAACGGCCGTACGGATGACCTTCCCCCCCGCGGTCAGCAACATAAGCTCCTCTCCCTCCCTTACGGGTACCAGGGACACCACCTTGCCCGCCCTTTCCGTATCAATGTTTATCACCCCCTGACCGCCCCTGCCATGGGGAGAATATTCAGCAAAGGCCGTCCGTTTGCCCAGTCCCGTCTCACACACGGTAAGGAGGGTCTCTTCCTCCTCTACAACCACCAGCCCCTTGACGCGGTCTCCTGCCCTTAGCCTCATCCCTCGTACCCCAGCCGCCGCCCTGCCCATAGGCCGTACAAGGCGTTCGTGGAACCGCAGGGCCTTACCCTGCTCCGTCCCAAGCAGGATTTCCTGCTCCCCTGAAGTAAGGTTCACCCCTATCAGTTTATCCCCCTTCTTGAGGCTCATGGCTATAATGCCCCCCTTTTTGGGGTTGCTAAAGGCCCCCAGGGGGGTCTTTTTTATCTGCCCCTTCGCCGTGGCCATAACCAGATACCGATGGTCAAACTTCCTGACGGGGATCATGGAGGTGATGGTCTCTCCCTCTTTCATCTCCAGTAAGTTGACGATGGCCCTCCCCCTGGCCAGCCTGCTCTGCTGTGGTATGTCGTAAACCTTCTGCCAGTAGACCCGCCCCTGGTCGGTAAAAAACAGGAGGTAATCGTGGGTAGAGGCGATGAAGAGATGTTCCACAAAGTCTCCCTCGACGAGGTCCGCCCCACTAACGCCTTTTCCGCCCCTCCCCTGTCTCCGATAGGTGTCCACGGAGAGTCGCTTAAGATAGCCCTGATGGGTCATGATGATGGCCATGTCCTCTTCAGCAATCAGGTCCTCCCTGGCCAGCTCTTCCGCCTCGCCCACTATGTCCGTACGGCGGGCGTCACCAAACTTCTCTTTTATCTCCCTGACCTCCTGGCGGATGATGTCAAGGACGAGTGCCTCCTGGGCCAGGATGTCTTTGTATCGCTGGATATCCTTAAGTAGCTGTTGATATTCCTCTTCTATCTTGGAGTGCTCCAGTGCAGTAAGTCTCTGGAGGCGCATATCCAGTATGGCCTCGGCCTGTGTCTGGGAGAATTGGAAGCGGTCCATGAGGGCGGCCCTGGCGGTGGCCGTGTCCCGTGAGGCCCTTATCAGTCTCACCACCTCATCTATGTCCTTCAGGGCTACCCTTAGCCCCTCCAGGATATGTGCCCGCTGTTCGGCCTTCTGGAGGAGGTGGCTGGAGCGCCGGCGGATGACCTCCATACGGTGGTGCTTGTAGGCCAGGAGGAGTTCCTTCAGGTTCAAGGTCTGGGGGCGGCCATCCACCAGGGCGATCATTATGATGCTGAAGCTGTCCTGGAGCTGGGTGAGTTTGTAAAGCTGGTTCAGGACCACGCCCTCGTCTTCTCCCTTCTTCAGCTCCACCACCACGCGGCAGCCTTCCCTGTCACTCTCGTTCCTCACGTCGGCCACCCCGGTAATCTTGTCCTCTTTCACCAGTTCCGCAATGCGGGCGATTATGTTGTCTCTGTTGCACTGGTATGGGATTTCCGTGAATACTATCTGTTTCCTGCCCGCCTTGATAGTCTCCACGTGGGTCCTCGCCCGGACAGTGATGGCGCCCCGGCCCGTCGTGTATCCCTCCAGAATGCCCCCGGTCCCGCAGATGAGGCCCCCCGTGGGGAAATCAGGTCCTTTTACTATGGTGAGGATCTCCTTTATAGAGGCCTCGGGGTTATCAATAACCTTGAGGATACCGTCGCATATCTCGTTTGCGTTATGCGGGGGTATGCTGGTGGCCATTCCCACGGCAATCCCCGTGGCGCCGTTACAGAGGAGGCTGGGGAACCTTGCGGGCAGGACGGTGGGTTCTAATCTGGTGTCGTCATAGTTAGGGACAAAGTCCACCGTGTCCCTGTCAATGTCCTCCATGAGGGCCATGCTGGCCTCTGTGAGTTTGGCCTCGGTATATCTCATGGCCGCTGGCGGGTCGCCGTCTACTGAGCCAAAGTTTCCCTGCCCGTTGATGAGGGGGTAGCGGATGTTGAAGTCCTGTGCCATACGCACCAGGGTGGGGTAGACTACCTGTTCTCCATGCGGGTGGTAGTTGCCCGTGGTATCGCCGGCAATCTTGGCGCATTTTCTGAACTTGGCCCTCGGGCCCAGGTCCAGGTCGTTCATGGCGACAAGGATCCGCCTCTGAGAGGGTTTCAACCCATCTCTTACGTCGGGGAGGGCGCGGCTTACTATCACACTCATGGCAAAGGTGAGGTAGGAGTCCTTCATCTCCTCTTCTATGAAGAGCTCCCTTATGTTCTCCCTCGGCTCTATCATATGTCCAACCTCCTGACCTCAAGGGCATGTTTCTCTATGTACTCCCGCCGTCTCTGAACGTCCTTCCCTGCCAGGACGCTGAATATCTGGTCGGCCTTGTAGGCATCTTCTACCTTTACCCTGAGCAGGGTCCGCGTTGCCGGGTTCATTGTCGTCACGGCCAGTTCTTCTGCATTCATCTCCCCCAGCCCCTTGTACCGCTGGATGTCTAGTCCCTTTCTCCCCAGTTCCCGGATGCGGGCTGGCAGTCCACTCAGGGCCTGGACGACTGCCTCGTTCCCCTCTCTGGCCAGCCTTGCCCTGGGGGGCGCACCCTCCTGGGTGAAGTAGTCCTCCAGGGAGAAGCCCTGGGTCTCCAGGGAGGCTACCAGCTTCTCTAAATCCCTGCTCTCCCTGAACTCCGTCTTTTCCAATACCCGTTTGCCCGTGTCCGTTTTGGGTGGACGTGCGAGGTCTTCTTCCTCCAGTATCTCCAGCTCTTCCCCCTTTTTTTGGAGGTCGTTAATGAGGGAGTTGAGTTCGTCGTCCGAGTAAAGGAAAAGCACCTGCCCGTTGAAGCTCACCCGATAGAGGGGAAGTGTAGTCCCCCCTTTCCTCTTGGCCAGGAAGTCTCTCATGGAAACGCCCATCTTGGCCAGCCACTGGGCCTGTTCCTCTAGTTTGCTAAGGAGTTCCACTAGCCCCCTGAGTTCCCCGCCTTCTATATGCCGGGCCTTCTGCAGGAGCTCCATCCGCGAACCCTCTATACCTAGCTCCAGGAGGGCCTTATTGAGGTGTTTGTCATCGTAGAGGTATTCCTGTTTCTTCCTCCGGGTTACTTTGTACAGCGGGGGTTGGGCCACGTATATGTTCCCCCGCTCAATCAGTTCTGCCATCTGGCGGAAAAAGAAGGTTAGGAGGAGGGTCCTTATATGGGCGCCGTCTACGTCCGCATCGGTCATGATAATGATCTTTCCGTAGCGTATCTTGTCCGGGGTAAACTCATCGGTACCAATACCTGTCCCCAGGGCACTGACAAGGGTAGTGATTTCCTCGTTGGCCAGCATCTTATCTACCCTTGCCTTCTCTACGTTGAGGATGACGCCTTTTAGGGGGAGTATGGCCTGGAAGTTCCTGTCCCTGCCCTGCTTGGCCGTACCTCCTGCAGATATACCCTCCACCAGGAAGAGTTCGCTGGATTCCACGTCCCTGGTGGCACAATCGGCCAGCTTTCCAGGGAGGTTTGCCCCACTGAGGGCGCCTTTCCTGCGGGATAGGTCCCTGGCCTTCCTTGCGGCCTCCCTTGCCCTAACCGCCTCTAGTGCCTTGCTGATTATCGCCTTGGCGCTTGTGGGGTGCTCTTCGCAGTAGATGCTCAGGTGTTCGTTGAGGGTGGCCTCTACGATGCCCTGTACCTCTCTACTGCCTAGCTTTGTCTTTGTCTGCCCCTCAAATTGGGGCTCGGGCATCATTATACTTACTACTGCCGTAAGTCCTTCCCTGTAGTCGTCCCCTGTGGGCACCTTCTCCTCCTTGAGAAGCCCCTGGTTCTTTGCATAATTGTTGAACGTCCTTGTAAGGGCCGCCCTGAACCCACTGAGATGTGTACCACCTTCCACCGTGTTTATATTGTTTACGAAAGAAAAGACGTTTTCTGTGTACGTGTCATTGTACTGTACCGCCACCTCTACGGTTACGTCTCCCTCCCGCTTCTCTATGTGTACGATATCGTCATGGACAAGGCCCTTCTCTGCATTAAGCTCCTTGACAAAGGTCTTTACGCCCCCTGTATACTGGAAGGTCTCTGTTTGGTTGCTCCGTTCATCGGCAAGGGTGATGCTTAGTCCCTTGTTTAGGAATGCCAGCTCCCGTATCCTCTTTGCCAGGACGTCGTAATTGAACTCCGCATCTTCAAAAATAGTCATGTCTGGTCTGAAGACGACCTTTGTCCCCTGCTTCTTCGTTGCCCCTCGTTTTTCTACCGGGGTGACGACCTCTCCTCGCTCGTACCGCTGGAAATAGGCCATGCCCTCTCTCCGGACCTCCACTTCAAGCCACTCGCTTAGGGCGTTTACGACGGAGACGCCTACGCCGTGGAGCCCCCCGGACACCTTGTATGCCCCTCCCTCTCCAAACTTCCCCCCGGCGTGAAGTGTAGTCATCACTACCTCAAGGGCGGGCCTCTTTGCCTCCTTGTGCTCGTCCACAGGGATACCCCTCCCGTCGTCAATTACGGTGAGGCTTCCGTCGGCGTTAATCTTAACGGAGATGTTCCTACAGAACCCTGCGAGGGCCTCGTCCACGCTGTTTACGATAACCTCTTCGGCCAGGTGGTGCATGCCCTTTGGTCCCGTATCTCCTATGTACATGGCTGGCCTCTTCCTGACGGCCTCTATGCCCCCCAGGACCTTTATGGCCGTTGCGTCGTACTTTTCTATCTTTTCCGTTTCCATAACCTCTGTGTCTTTCGTCTCCCGGTGCTGCTCTCTTTGCCCTTTCGCTACTCTCTCGCCAGACGCGTCCTGATTTCTTTTATGTAGACGTCTGCTACCTTCCCTCTTAGTTCCTCCAGGAGGCATTCCTTGTCTTTTTCGCTGAGGTGGTGCATCATTGGGGCAGAGTCTACCTCCACGATGAGTACTCCTTGCTTAAGCTTTTTTACCCTGCTCTGCCCGGCTGCTTTCCCCGTGGTGATCTCCCTCCATGCCGTCTGCAACCTCTCTATGGCTCTTCCTCGCGGGGGTTTGAGCCCTGGTAGTACCCTCTGCAGGACGTCTCTAATCTCTTTTGGCTGGGACATCTAGCTTGCCTCTGTAAGTCTTATTGGCATGACCACGTAGATAAAGTCTTGCCCGCTCTTTATTACCGCCGATGAGGTGGCCTCCTTAAACTCCAGGTGTACGGCCCCCTTCCCAATGGCCTTAAGGGCATCCAGGAGAAAGTCTGGGTTAAACCCTATCTCTAAGTTCTCCCCTTCATAATTGGCATCTATGTCTACCTTTGCCTCTCCTACCTCCGGGGTCTCTACCTCTACGGAGATTCTCCCCTTTCGTAGCCCCAGCCGTACGAGGCGTCTCTCTTCTGTCGTTAGAATAGAGGCCCTCCTTATTGCCCCCGCAAGTATCTCTACATCTACCTCTGCCCTTTTGTCATTATTTGCCGGGATGGCCTCCTTATAGTTTGGGTACTGTCCCTCTATAAGCTGAGCACAAAGGGTGGCCCTATCACTCCCTGCAAGGAGGTGTGTCTCCTCCATCTTTAGCCGTATCTTCCCCTCCTGTCTCTCTGCAATCCTTGCCAGCTGCTCTATTCCTTTCCGTGGGACTATCCCCTCCATAGGCCCCCTTCCACTCACTCCTTTTTTCTCCCTTGCGCTTGCCAACCTTCTCCCATCCGTCGCCACCATCCTCAGAATTCCTGCCTCTACCTGGAATAGTACCCCTGTCATAGTATGTCTTACCCTCTCGCTGGCACAAGCAAAAACCACCTTCCTAATCATCTCTACTAACTCTCCTGCCTCTATCTCTATTGCCCCCTTCTCTCCCCCCGTTGGAATCGTAGGGAACTCTTTCGGGTCATATCCTGCCAGCTTGAACGCCCCCCCGCTCCCTGAGATATGGCACATCGCCCCCTTCAGCTCCATACAAACCCGTTCCTCTGGCCACTCTCGGAGTAATTCCGCAAGTCTCCCCTCTTGAAGCACAACTATACCTTTCTCCTGCACCTCCACAGGCTCCAAGAGATACCGGACTCCAACTTCCAAGTCCGTTGCCTCTAAGATAGCCTTATTTTCAGAAACTTCTATCTTTACTGCCTGTAAGATAGGTTTCGTTGTTGTTCCTGCGGTTACATGGCTCACTAGCTGTAGTCCTTCCGTAAGTACGGACCTTTGACAAGAAAATTTCATTGTTGTTGCCCTCTCTCTTCTTATATTTGGTTTTAGTTCATTTTTATTTAACTCTTACCCCTAAGACAGGCGCAATGTGTTGAAATCCTGTCGCGTCTTTGCCTTAAACCCTTTATTGTTCTTGTGTTAACGGTCCAAGAAAGCTGTTGGAATAACGACAAAGGATACTTCTCTACCCATCCGGAGACTAAAGGAGGAGCCGAAAGACAGGTGCGGGAGAAGGAAACCGAACAGAAAAAGAACAGAAAACGGACAGAGAAAGAACAAAATACTAACACCTCCCTTGCAACGAGGTCTCTATCTGACTAATAATACTATCTACGTCCGGACGCCTTGCCTTTAGCGCCAGAATCCTCTTTTCCGCATGAACCACGGTGCTGTGGTCCCTCCCTCCAAGGTACCCCCCGACTTCTTGCAGGGAGAGAGAAGTAAAACGGCGGGCGAGATACATCGCAACCTGGCGAGGAAGAGAGATGGTACGAGTACGGCTCTTTGATTGCAGTTGAGACCGAGGGATCCTGAAGAAGGAGGCGACAGTCCGCAGGATTTCTTCTATGTGTACAGGACGGCCCTTTGTGGGAAGGAGACCTACTAGTGGCTCCCTAACCTCTGATAGAGAGAGAGGAGTGTGTCCAGAGGGGTACAGAGAAGAAAGAAAGCCAAGGATACGCTCCAGTTCCTTAATATTGCTAGAGGTATTCTCCGCAAGGAACAGGGTAGACTCTTTAGAAAGAGGCAAATCCAAGAGAAGGGACATCCGCCCAACGATAGCGGTTCGGGTCTCCATGTCCGCAGGCTCAAGCTTTGCCTGAAGGCCCCACGAGAACCTGGAGACAAGCCGGGCCTCAACCCCAGGCAGGGAGTCAGGGGGACAACCGGCAGCAAAGACGAGCTGTCTTTGATTGTTAAACAGGGCATTAAAGGTATGAAAAAGCTCTTCCCGCGAGGCAGGAGAGTTAGCGAGTTGCTCTACGTTGTCCAGCAGCAAGGCGTCCAACTCCCGGTAGACCTTTCTGAACCGTTCTACTTGTTGGTTGCGGAGCGCGAAGACGAAGTGGGAGACGAAACCATCACAGGGGACATACAGGGCCTTCGCACCCTTTGAAAGGAGGGCAAAGTATATCGCCTGGAGCAGATGACTCTTACCCGAGCCAAGGCCGCCATAAATGAACAGGGGATTATAAGTGTACCCAGGAGAGGAGACCACGGAAAGGGCGGCAGCGTGTGCCAGACGGTTACTATGGCCCGCAACAAAATTCTCAAAGGTATATCTCTTGTTAAGGTAGGCCTGCAAGGGAACAGGGGTCGCCTTCTCTGTTCCTCCGGGTGTGCCCGGCAAGGAGGCAGAAGGGACGTCGCTGAGTGTAAAGGCTATACGTACAGACTCTCGGGAGACGGACGAGAAGACCTCCTCCAGGAGGGGTTTGTAACGACGGGCCAGCCAGTCCTTGTAAATAGGCCCGGGGACACGGAGTTCTACCTTTGCCCCCCGCAGGCCCTCCGGTTCTAAGTGACTGAACCAGGTCTTGAACTGTTGTTCCGTCACCCGCTTCTTCAGTTCGTCAAGGACCTTAGGCCAGATTGTACCAATATCTTGAACCATGTCTAAACCCTCAAACACATACCGTCCGCATGCGAGCAGTGACCGCAGAGAGAGCCTTTACGGTACGAACCACCTCGTCGGAGGTATTAAACCTTGATAAGGAAAAGCGCAGGGAAGATAGGGCCAATTCCCTGGACAGCCCCATGGCCAGGAGGGTAGCAGCGGCCTCTACGGCCCCCGAGGCACAAGGGTTTCCGGCACCAACGGCGATCCCTTCTAAGTCCAGACTAAGCAACAGGGGCTCTGCCTCCAGCCCAGGGAAGCAGAGGGACAAGTGGCCCGGAAGACGGGCAAGAGAAGGGCCGTTAAGGAGGGCGCCCCCAAGGACCTCTTTGATGCCGCTCAGGAGCTGTCCCTCAAGGAGCCGCAGCTTTGGTATGCCCGTGTTGAGTTGTTCTTCGGCTAGTTCCAGCGCCCTTGCCATACCCACGACCAGGGCGGGGGAAATAGGACCCGGGCGGAGTCCGTGCTCCTCCGCTCCACCAAACAAGACGGGCTTGAGCCGGGTTCCGGCCCGGACGAACAGTGCGCCCACACCCATGGGGCCATGAAACTTGTGGGCGGATACGCTGAGGAGGTCTATGCCAGGCCCTTCCAGTGGCAACCGGACCTTTCCCACCGCCAGGCAGGCATCGGTGTGGAACAAAATGCCCCTCTCCCTAGCCAGCGAGGCAATCTCTTCTATGGGCTGGATGGCCCCCGTCTCCCCCTCCGCAAAGAGTATGGAAATGAGGAAAGTTTTTTTCGTAATGGCCTTTTTCACGTCCTCCGGGGCGACCAGCCCCTCTCTGCCCACGGGGACAAGCGTAACGTCGTGCCCCTCCGTCTGCAGTGCCTTTACGGTCTCCAGGACGGACGGGTGTTCTACCTGAGAGGTGATGACGTGGCCCTTGTAACCCAGGCTACGGGCCACGCCGAGGAGGGCGAGGTTGTTTGCCTCCGTCCCGCCACAGGTAAAGATTGTTTCCTCCGGCATTACGCCCAGGGTCTGCACGATACGGCCGCGGGCCCCTTCCAGAGCCTTTCTTGCCTCCCGGCCAAAGGAGTGTATCTGGGCGGTACTGCCCCATCCCTCCTGGAGGAGGGGCATCATCTCTTCTAGTACCAGGGGGTCTAGCCGCGTGGTGGTACTGTTGTCTAGGTAAATCCTATTCACCTGGTGCCGTACAGGCCTCCATGAGCCGCTGTTTGACCTTTTTTAGGTCCTCTTCATCAAAGAGTTTCGTCCTTGCGTCTTTAAGGGTTACGTAGAAGACGTCTATGGCCTGGTGGAGCTTGGTGGCTACCTTTGCGAAGTGGATGTCCAGGCCACAGTCCGCCAGGCATTTACTTATGGTGTACAGGAGCCCAACCCTGTCCGGGCTAACTACGTCTATGATGGTATAGTCAGGGCTGGAGTTGTTATCTATGTATATCCGTGTAGGTCCAGGTGCGGGGGGATGGCCGGGGGCCACACGTCTCTGCCTGGAGCGTAACAGCTCTACCAAAGAGAGTTGGCCGGTAAGGACGGCGGACAGGTCTTGCTGTAGCTCTTTTATGCCTTTATCCTTGAGCGATTTCCCTTCCGGCCCGGCGATGCGAAAACGGTCCAGGATGACCCCGTCTTTTCTCGTGTAGGCCTGGGCGCTGATAATGTCAAGGCCTTTGGCCGCAAGTACGCCGGAAAGCTGGGTAAACCGTGCGGGCATGTCCCGCGTACATACCCATATATCCGTGAGATGGTCTGATTCAGAGGAATGCAGGTAAACAGGCCCGCCGGAAGGGGACTTCAGGCTGCGTATCATCTCAAGGTGAGAGACAGCCTCCTGGGGACTGACTTCCAGGGCGTACCGGGGGGGCACGAGCTCGCAGTGGCGGAGGGCCTCTTGTTCAAGCCCTTGCCCCCTGGCCAGCTCTAACAGGCCTTCCTTAAAGCTTGCAGGCCGTGCCGCCTCGGGCCTCTGTTGGGAGAGGAGGCCAGCTATCTTTTTATAGAGTTCCCACAAGAGGGAGTCCTTCCATTCAGACCAGGTGTCGCTGGCCTTTATATCGGCGTATGTGAGGAGGTAGAGCAGGGAGAGCCGCATGGGGTCATCCACCCGTTTGGCCAGGGCCTGCAGGGCCTGTTTTTCGCCGTGGTCTCGGCGCTCAAAGAGGCAGGACAACTCCAGGTGGTTTTCTACGAGAAATTGGAGGAGTTTGGCGTCCTGTTCTCCTAACGACAGACGTTTGGCGATGGTAGGTATCATGGCCCCGGCCAGCAGGGGGTGTCCTGGGCCGCGGGGTTTGCCAATGTCGTGCAGGAGCAGGGCCAACCGGAGCAGGGCGTGGTGGCCAGTCTCCTCAAGGAGCCGCCGTTTCTGCGCAGTGGTGCCTGACTCGGCCAGCCAGACCTCGTCTATCACCGCCAGGGCAAGGAGGGTCTGCTCATCCACGGTGTACGTGGGGAGAGATTCGTAATGAACGAAACCAACGAGTGGCTCAAATTCGGGCAAAAAGGCACCCAGGAGGCCGCAGTCCCGCATCTGACGGAGGACAGGGGCAACGGAGCCGGTCCCTTCCAGGATACCGAGGAAGCACCGTGCGGCCTGGGAGTCTGAGCGGAGGCTGTCATCTACCAGACGGAGGTTCTCTCTGACGTGTTCAAGCACCTGCTGGCAGAGTTCCAGGTGGTGTCTCTGGGCTACCAGGAACGTCTCCAGGAGCTTCCAGTGGGCATCCAGGGGCTCGGTTGGTTTGGCAAAGTATAGCCGCTTTCCCATGGCCACGAAGTCGCTTCCCAGGGGCCTGCGGAAGAAGGTGGCGCGCTGTGAGGAGGGTTTTAGGTCTTCAAAGCGGCTCTGTATGCTCCTTGTCAGGTGGCAGACCCGGGCTACGGTGCGGAAGTAATCCCTCATCAGCCCGGTGGCGGCGGGTAGACCGTCTTCTTGCTTATAGCCAAAGGCCGAGGCCGCAGGTTCGTGGAGGGAGCGGTCAAAGAGGTCGTATTTCTTGTTGGAGAGGAGGTGTAGCTGGGTACGGAGGCGGAGGAGTAAGTCGTGGGCCTCCAGGAGACCCGGGTATTCCTTTTCTTTGAGGGAGGGGATAAGTTCCCTCCGTGTGGGCAGTACCTCGGCCAGCCTTTTTGTCCAGAATAGCAGGTGGATATCCCTTAGCCCGCCAGGGTTAGACATAAGGTTGGATTCTACCAGGTAAGGGGAGGCCCCTTTTGCCCCATGACGGGTCTGTTGCTCCTCTATCCTGTCCCGCAGGAAGGAAAACCAGTGTCTGGAGAAAAAGGCCTCCAGTACCTCCTTTTCAAAGGACTGGAAGAGATCCTTCTCCCCAGCCACCCATCGGCCCTCCAGTAGGGCGCAGGCGGTGAGGGGGTCTCCTTCCAGGGCCTTAAGGCAGGCCTGGGGGGTACGGCATGAAAGGGACACGGTAAGCCCCGCCTCCTTGAGCAGGGAGGTGGTACTACCAGCCAGTCTTTCTACGGAGTCTGCGGGGACGTCCTGATGGAAAAGCAGCAGGCTTATGTCAGAGAAGGGGTTGAGTTCCCCACGGCCATATCCACCGGTGGCTATCCAGGCCAGGGGGACAGGAGGCGGGGTGTTTTCCAGGGCATAGGTATGGGCGAAGTTTATGGCAGTATCTACGAGCCTGGCCAGGCGGGTCACTACCAGCCGGCCGGAAGCCCCTTGTTGATGGAGTTGGAAGGTCTGGGCCTTTTCCCTCTGGAGGAAGTCCTTGAGTCTCTGCAGTGCCTGGTTTCTATCCAGTCCGCCCGGGGCGGGCGCCAGTTCAAGGGCGGGGACTGGTACCTCTAAGGTCGTCATACTTCTTTTTTACGTAGGGCGTTCAATTGAACGCCCCGACTGAAAAAAATCCTTGTCGGCTCATGCGTCATAATAAAGGGCGAATTCATAAGGGTGAGGATGTAGCCGCACGGGTTCTACTTCGTTCATCCTTTTATAGGAAATCCAGGTCTCAATGACGTCCTGGGTGAAGACGTCCCCTTTCAGGAGGAACTCGTGGTTTGCCTCTAGTTCATTTAGGGCGCTTGCCAGGGAATCCGGAGTAGAAGGGATCCTTGCCAGCTCTTCCGGTGGCAGGTCATAGATATCCTTGTCCATGGGTTCCCCAGGGTCTATTTTATTCTGTATGCCATCCAGGGCGGCCATGAGGATGGCCGCGAAAGAGATATAGGGATTGCAGCAGGGGTCCGGGCAACGGAACTCTATCCTGGCGGCCTTGGGGCTGTTGCTGTACATGGGGATACGGATGGCGGCGCTGCGGTTCCTTGAGGAATAGGCCAGGTTTATGGGGGCCTCGTGGCCGGGGGCCAGGCGTTTGTAAGAGTTAGTGGTAGGGTTGGTGAAGGCGGTGAGGGCCTTTGCGTGGTAGAGCAGACCGCCGATGGCGTGACGGGCCATGTCACTCAGGCCCGCATAACCATTTCCGGCAAAGAGGGGCTTGCCGCCCTTCCATAAGGAGAAGTGGGTGTGCATCCCGGAGCCGTTGTCTCCTATAATGGGTTTGGGCATAAAGGTAACGGTCTTGTTGTACTTCCTTGCAGTGTTTTTCACTATGTATTTGTATAACTGGAGTGTGTCTGCCGCCCTTACCAGGGTGTCGTACTGGAAGTTTATCTCGCCCTGTCCTGCGGTGGCCACCTCGTGGTGTTGTCTCTCTATCTTGATGTTGCACTTCTCCATAATGAGCATCATCTCCGAGCGGACGTTCTGGAGGGTATCGCTGGGGGGTACTGGGAAGTATCCCTCTTTGAAGGCTATCTTGTAGCCCAGGTTGGGGCGTTCATCCTGACCGGTGTTCCAATTACCCTCGGAGGATTCTATGTAGTAATAGGCGTGATGGGGCTGCTGGTCAAAGCGGATGCTGTCAAAGATGAAAAACTCTGCCTCGGGGCCGAAGTAGGACGTGTCGGCAATGCCCGTAGACTTGAGGTAGGTCTCCGCCTTGCGTGCAATGTATCTGGGGTCCCGGGTGTAATTTTTTTTGGGTATAGGCTCCAGTATCTCGCAGAGCAGTATCAGGGTGGATGCGTCCAGGAAGGGGTCCGTCATGGCCGTCTCAGGGACAGGGATTGCTACGAGGTCGCTCATATGAATAGGCACCCAACCCCGTATGCTGGACCCGTCAAAACCCAGGCCCTCCTCAAAGACCTTTTCGGTGAGTTCCCTGGTGGGGATGGAGAAGTGGTGCCATCTCCCCAGGAGGTCCGAAAAGCGCAGGTCAATAACCTTTATGTCTTTCTGCCGGCAGAGTTCAATAACTTCTTTTATTTGCATGTCTTAGATAGTCCGCCTGAGGCGGATGCCACTTGCACCTTTGCGAAAGCGGATTGAGTATCCTTTTTAAGGGTAGGCACAGAAACCTTTGTCGGGCGTGGCCCCACCACCTTGTTTAGTGCCTCCTTTCTCTAGGACTGTTAGCCAACGAAACACGTCTTGCCGTGCGGCCGGTGAGGAAAAATTTAACAAATCCATTATACTGGTTTACATAATAAAAGCAAGTGATACTTGTTAGGGAGA
>MHYW01000100.1 GCA_001828545.1 Planctomycetes bacterium RIFCSPHIGHO2_12_FULL_52_36 | reverse complement strand
CACCTCCTGGGGGAAACTGCTCACCCCCTCTTCTGCCACCCCGTGGTCTCCTGCCATTACAAACACCACCTTATGTCTTATTTCCCTCTCTGGTATCCCCCTTACGGAGGCGTAAAAGGTGGCCAACTCTTCCAGCCTACCCAGGCTTCCCTGTGGTATTGCAAACTCCTTGAACCTCTGCCCAGCCTCCCTCCCCGAGTCCGTATTAATTGATTGTATGTTCTGGAGGGTGTGATCAAGGAGGTTCGTTCTTGTACTGTTAGTAAACATAGGACAATCTGCCCAGGGTCTGGAACTAGGGGTAGGGAAAAATCATTGTAAATTGGAAATTGGAAATTTTAAAATTTGCAATTTACAACTTACAATTTCCAATTCTTTTCCCTCCCTACCCCCTAGTCTATGTACTCCATCTTTAACTAGAGAGTTCCTGGTCCTGGGGAGGGCATTAAGGGAATTTAGACCAAAGTACTCCAGGAATCTCTTGGTGGTTCCGTAAAGGAGGGGTCGCCCCAGGCTCTCGTCTTTACCCACAATCTTTACCAACCCTTTTTCTATAAGACTCCTGAGCATCTGGCTGGATTCTACGCCGCGAATGGCTTCAATGGTGGCGCGGAGGACAGGTTGCTTATAGGCTATAATAGCCAGCGTCTCCAATGCGGCCGGGGAGAGCTTGCTCTCGGTATTCTTCTTTTCCAGGAGGCATATCCACTGGTGGTATTCTGGCTTGGATAGGAGTTGGTAACCTCCCGCAATCTCTTCCACCTGAAAGGCCCGCTGGGTGGATTCATACTCCTGGCGGAGCAGATCAACCGCCTGTGAGACGCATCCCTTTTCAGCCCCCAAAATCTCCACCAGCCTCTTCAGTGGCAATGGCTGGTCAGTGGCAAAGAGTAGGGCCTCTACCAAGACCTTTATCTCATCTGGACCCTTTCCAGGGACCGGAGGCTCGTCCTGTACCATTGAGGTACGGGGCTTACCGTTGCCACCCTCCTCTAGACGCCAGCCCGCCTGAGCTGGATTACTACCCTGTCCTTCCATCTCCTGCTGGGATAACGAAACAACTTCTTCACTGGGATCACTATGGGTGGTCATAACTACTCATCCTCCTTCTTTAGCCGCAGCCACCCCGGATTTGAGTCTTATCTTAAAACTTGTTATCTCCCTGAAACCGTCCACTACGGTGCCCTTGAAGGGCATAATCCCTCCGTTCTTAAAATCTATGATATGGAAGGAATCCTCAGCGATTAACCGTCCCCTACTATCATGGGTACTGAATACGAACTTTACTATACTATAACTTGTACCTGTGTTATTTATCATCTCCCCGTCAAACTGGGTAACAAAGGTATAGCTTCCCTGGTGTACGGTAACGCCTCTGTGGGCAAAGCCACCTTCAATACCTACCCACTTCTCCTTTTTCCTCTTTTCTTCTGGAGGCGCCCCTGGGACGGCACCCTCTGGCTTTTTCTTTCCTTCCTGCGCCGGTTGTGCTGTAACCGGTGGTTCTACTGGGGCCTTTACAGCCCCCTTTTCTATTTCTTCTACAGCTTGACTGATGTCTGCCTCCGTGGTATCTTTGAACCCTACAGCATCTTTTCCTGCCTCTACGGCGGGGGGCTCAGGAGGAGATTTTTCAGGCCCTTCTGCCAGGGATACCCCCTGGAAGAAAAGGAGGCAGAGGAGTAAAGACAAGGCTCTCAAGGTTACACCTCCAAATCAGGTTTTGGTTTTCGGCCCTCAGGCATCGGTCTTCGGCTTCCAGATTACCGTCAGCCGATAACTGAATCTTAAGACGCAACCATAGCATATAATCCCCTACCTGTCAAAGAAATCTAGGGATTAGGGGACAGGGGCTAGGGACCAGGGATAAAGATTGCCGGTCCCTGACCCCTAACCCCTAACCCCTGGCCCCTGGCCCCTGGTCTTTGCTGCCTTAGCAGGATGACACTTTACCCTGGGGGCATCGCCCCAGAGGAGTTCCAGGTCGTAAAAATGGCGGGCCTCTTTGTTGAAGAGGTGAATAATGACGTCGCCATAGTCAAGGAGTATCCATCTAGCCTCGTGGTAGCCCTCTATTGCCAGCCTGGATAGACCTCGCTCCCTTGCCTCCTTCCCTATCTCATCAACGATGGCCTGGAGTTGCCGGGGATTTATACCACTACAGATGACAAAGAACTCCGTAAAGAAAGTAAGCCTGCGAAGGTCAAGGATAACGATGTCCTCGGCCTTTTTATTATAGGCTATCTGGGCGAATAGCTGGGCGATTTCTTTAGACTCTAACGTACCTCTGACCTCGGAACTCAGAATACAAAATATAGAATACAGAATTCAGAATACAGGATATCCTGAATTCTGACTACTGACTACTGAATTCTCCTATTGCAGATGCAAGATGGCAGATATCTTTGGTGAATAACTTACCACCACCCCAGCAAAGACTACAGAGACTATAGCCATAAGCTTGACAAGGATGTTCAGGGAGGGGCCAGCGGTATCCTTAAACGGGTCACCCACTGTATCACCCACCACAGCTGCCTTATGGGCGGGAGAGCCCTTCCCACCGTGTGCCCCCCTCTCTATATACTTCTTTGCATTGTCCCAGGCACCCCCGGAGTTGGCCATGAATATGGCCAGTAGAAAACCCGTAGACAAGGACCCTACCAGAAGTCCCATCACGGCAGGGACTCCCAGGAGTAGGCCCACCGCCACAGGCATAAGTATGGCTAGCATGGCTGGGAGCATCATCGCCCTCTGGGCACCACTAGTGCTGATGGCCACGCAGGCGGCATAGTCCGGCTTGGCCTTACCTGCCATAATGCCTTTTATCTCGCGGAACTGCCTCCTGACCTCTTCCACCATCCTCTGGGCCGCCCTTCCCACAGCACGGATGGCCAGGGCACTAAAGACAAAGGATACCATGGCCCCTAACATGACACCCACCAAAACCTTGGGGTTCATCAGGGTTACGTTATAGTATTCCATAAAGTCCATAAAACTGGCCGTATGTACGTCAACGGTGCGTCCATTGATGGTCAACTTGTCCACGCCGCTCCTTTCCAGGGCCACGTGAATCTCCCCTACGTAGGCAGCCAGCAAGGCCATAGCGGTCAGGGCCGCCGAGCCGATGGCAAAACCCTTCCCGGTGGCCGCAGTGGTATTGCCCAGGGCGTCCAGCATCTCCGTCCTCTCCCTTACTTCTGGTGGGAGACCACTCATCTGGGCATTACCCCCCGCATTATCGGCCACAGGGCCGTAGGCATCGGTGGCCAGGGTTATCCCCAGGGTGGAGAGCATCCCCACGGCGGCAATGGCAATGCCATAGAGTCCTAACGTGAGGTTAGCAAATCCCTCTGCAAAGGTAAAGGCCAGCATAATCCCCAGGGTAATGGTGACACCCGCCATAGCAGTGGAGAGCATCCCGGTAGATATGCCAGAGAGGATTACTGTAGCGGGGCCCGTTAGTGCGGAGTCAGCTATCTCCCTTGTGGGGGAATAGGCGTCCGAGGTGTAATATTCCGTGATTCTGCCAATGATTACCCCTGCAATAAGCCCCGAGGCGACAGAGCCCCAGAGGCCAAGGTGTTCGGGTACGAGGACGTATATAAGCACGGCTGAGACGATTAGTATGAGGAAAGAACTCAGATTGACCCCTCTACCAAAGGCCTGTAAGAGGGCCTTTTGTGAGACGTGCTCGGGGGTCTTCACCACAAAGAAGCCTATTATGGATAGTATGACGCCCAGACCTGCCAGTGACATGGGCAGGACCACGGCCTTAATCCCAAGACCAGCAGTCACCCCCAGGGCGTTGGCGGCCAGGATAGAACCATAATAGGACTCATAGAGGTCCGCACCCATGCCTGCTACGTCCCCAACGTTATCGCCCACATTATCTGCAATGACGGCAGGGTTTCTGGGGTCATCTTCGGGGATGTTGGCCTCCACCTTGCCTACCAGGTCTGCACCGACGTCGGCGGCCTTGGTGTAGATGCCACCCCCTACCCTGGCAAAGAGGGCCTGGAAGCTGGCGCCCATACCGAAGCAGAGCATGCTCAGGACGATATGGTCAAGAGAGAGGTTAGTATAGTGGCGCAGGAAGAAGAACCATAGAGAAAGGTCTAAGAGGGCCAGACCCACTACCACCAACCCCATAACGGCCCCACTATGGAGGGCCACCTGGAGGCCACGGTTAAGCGAGTGCCTCGCTGCCTCTGCAGTACGGGAACTGGCCTGGGTGGCAATCCGCATACCAAGAAAACCCGCCAACCCAGACAGGGTTCCAGCGGACAGGAAACCGAAGGGGACCAGCCTGGATTGTATGTCAAGCACGAAGGCTAATATGGATAACACAACGGCCATTAACAGGAAAATGCCTGCCACTACCTTATACTGTTGCCTCAAGTAGGCATAGGCCCCTTCCCTTACATGGCCTGCTATCTCCACCATGCGCTTGTTCCCCGGGGGAGAGGCCATAACCCCTCGGTAATATTTGAAAGCGAATACCAATCCCATGAGGGCACCGAAGGGGGCAAGATACCACAGCTTTGGCAATTCCTCCGGAGAGGTCCCGGTCCCGTGGGCAACCCCGGCAAAGGCACTCCCTAATCCGCCTAAGGCGGATAGCCCCACCAGGGCTAGTAGCATCATGGCAGACAACTTAAACTTTTGCATCCGTGCAAGTCCTTTCATAGCCCGTGTTTTGATTCTGTCTTGACATTATAACCCGCTTTAAAAAACTCCTGATACGAGGAAAATTGTGTTGAAATTCTTAGCCCAGTCTGGTTAACTATTGGGCCAGTGCTTTCCACAAAAGAAAGATAACATTTAGCAAAATCATACAAGCAAGTCAATAGCATATAGGGAGGGGTGGGTAGGATGAAGCTCTTTAGATTAGTAATACCAAAATTTCCCTACTTCAACGTCTACAGCAGGATAAAAATGCCTCCCAGGGGTGCTGTGGGCGTGGCGACCACAGTTACCTCCGTGGAGGGATTCAAGGTAGAAATAATAGACGAGAATAACTTTACCGGCCCACTGGACCATGGGCTTATTCAGAAGGAGCGTCCAGCAGACGTGGTGGGCCTTTATGGGGGACTTACTTCTACTATACCCAGGCTCTATGAGGTGGCCTCTGTTTATCAAGACCTGGGGGTTCCTACGATAGCGGGGGGGAACCATATTAATGCCTGTGTGGAGGAGGCCCTATCCTCTGGTGTAGACGTGGTAGTCATGGGAGAGGGAGAACATATCCTCCCTGAAGTAGTAAGGGCTATTTCTTCTGGAAAGGAACTCTCAACCGTCTCAGGGATATCCTTTGAGAAGGGAAGCAAGATTGTGTATACACAAAGGAGGGCACCCATCCAGATCTCCGACCTTGACCGCCTCCCCTACCCCGACTTTAGCCTGATAAGGGACCAGAAGACCCGCATAACGCTCATCCCTCTAGGGAGGACCAGGGGGTGCAACTTTGTCTGTGAGTTCTGCGCCGTCAGCCAGCACCTCGGCCACACCAGGAGTAGCTCCCCGGGTTACGTCATGGAGGAGATAGTAAGGTCCGCAGAGAATGGCTACAAGAATTTCTTCGTCACGGACGATAACTTCGCCCAGGAGAGGGATAGCACGGCCGAACTCTGCAAGATGATTACAGAATATAAACGAAAGACGGGAGAGAGACTGCGTTTCGCCGTACAGGTCAGGGCGGACGTGGCCAGGGACGAGGAACTCCTGGAGCTTATGAGGGAGGCGGGCGTAGAGCTACTTTGCATAGGCTACGAGTCTCCCATTGAAGAAGACCTGAAGAACATGAAGAAGGGGCTCAATCTAAAGAAACTGGATGAATATACACAGACCCTCAAGAGACACGGTTTTTACATCCACGGCATGTTCATACTGGGTTATCCTACCTTTAAGGATTCCAGGTGTAAGCTAAACATGTCTATATCGGAAAGGGTAGAGAGGTTCTGGCAGTTCATCAAGAGAAACGATATTGACACCGTCCAGATAGTAAAACCCGTCCCACTACCAGGGACGGGGCTGGAAAAGAAATTAAAGGAGGAGAACAGGCTTTATCCCATAAGCCTTGTGAATTACAACAAGTATGACGGGAACTGGTTGTGTTTTGAACCTGATTCAGACATAGACCCCAGGGATTTTATGTCCCAGACGGAGGGGATTGTGAAGAGATTTTACAACTTGTGGATGTTCCCTAGACTCCTCTACCAGGTACCCCTTTATCCTTTGGAAGTGGGAATACGGTTTCTGGGCAAATTCTTTGGGGGGTTATTAAGAGGCAGCAGGATGCCCCTGGGCACCCGCCTTAAAAAGAGTCTTGCACATGCCAGGCGCCAGAGTTGGAGGAAATTCAGGAACCTGCGGCTAAGATTGGGGGGTAGGATTATACTGGAGAAGTGGAGACAAGACTTTGCAAGGGAAGACTTCTTCGGCACTCTGGAGAAGGCAAGGGTGGAACTAAAGAAGATTGCCGCGTCCCGGGAGGTTACCGAAGTGGTAAAGTGTGCAGACTAAAGGGTAAAAATTTCTTTGCCCTTAGCCCCTCCAGAGTGAATTGAAGAAACAAGCGGTTAACTACTTCGCACCACGACTACGGTACCAGTAGATTCCGCCTACTACAAGCAACAACCCTACGACTATAATAATAACCTTCCCGCTCAAGAAACCCTTCTTGGCAGGCGCTGCCTCAGTAAGAAACCACGCAAGGCTATCTGGACTTAGAAAATCCATTGTATACCCTCCTTTCTTCTCCCAGAAAATTCAACAAATTGGGTAATTATTATCCGGTCTTCTTCCCACGGTACCAATAACCTACTCCCACTCCAATAATAAAAACAATGGGGATTACATAAACATGAGGTATCAACGGCGGCATCTTTTTCCCTTCGGCCGCAGCTAGTACCCAATAGATTACATCAGCAAACTCCATCTTCCTCGCTTACCCTCCTTTCATCCCTTCGTGCCCCCAGTATACTCTCAGGTTACTTATTTACACAATTAATGGAGAAAGTCAAGAGATTTCTCCCTTACCTCTGCCTTATTTCCGCAAGTCTCTTCTTTACAGAGGAGGACCTCTCCCCCTTTAACTCTATGTACCTCTCAAAGCATTCAATGGCCCCCAGTTCATCTTTTAGATGCAAGTCATAGAGTAATCCCAAATTATAATAGGCATTGGCATGTTTAGGGTCAAGTTTTACGGCCTCCAGATAGGTCTTCTCGGCCTCTTTGAACTTCTTCTTCTCGGTGTAGAGCCATCCAAGATTGTTATACAGTGAACAAAGATGCTCTTGCGTCCCCTTTTCCTTTAATTGGGCCACTGCATTTTCTAAAAAGGAAATGGCCTTGTCATATTCTTTAGCCTCTATGCAGCATTTGCCCAGCCTCATGTACACCGTGGGGTCACTGGCCCCCAATTCCAGGACCGAGGAATAGACCTCTCTGGCGGCAGGGTAATTACCCCTGGAGTAGAATTGATCCCCCAGTTCTAATAACTTCTCTACGCCTTTTTCGTGGGCTTCTTCTTTTTGCTTCTCCTTCTCCTTAGCCCTGAGTTTGCCAACCTCTGCAGGGAGTGGTTTACCCTGTTTTTCCAGTCGCTCCCCCAGCTCCATTAACACCCTCTCCAGGTTTTCTGCCCGTTTTTTCTCTTCTGCAAGGGACTGTAGTACCTCTTTATACTTCTCAGAGCTTTCCTCCCGCTTCTTCCTCTCTACCTTGAGCTCTTCCTTGGCCCTGTCCGCCTTATCCTTCTTGCACCCGAACGGGAGGGCAAAGAGGCAAAAAAGGACTAATCCGCCTTGTAGGAGTCTTCTATTCATATCTATTCTATGAACCGTTTTCAATATCCCATCTAGCCAAAGGTACAGAGAACGATTCCTCACTTAAAAGGTCGGAGCTACTGTACGCAACAGCACGTGATAGTCTTTGTAACCCCCGTGATAGTTCTAACCCTGGAGAGGACCAGATTGCCAAGGCTTTTTAGGTCTGCCGTCTCAACCACCACAACGATGTCATGCGGGCCAGAGACTGCCTCGGCAGTCTTTACCCCGGCAATAGAATTTAACTTGTCCAGTATTTCCTGGGTCTTTACCCCTGTGGTTATGTCAACCAGGATGTAGGCCTTGACAGCCATCTGGCATTGCCTCCCTCTATGCCCCCCGTCTCTCCGTATACACGGGGCCAAGCCTGGACAGGTACCCTATCCTCTTGAGCATATTGGGATGGGTACCAAATATCTCTAAAAGCCTATCGCCAAGACCCACCTTTACCCTTCCGGTCCTTAAGGCCTCAAGCTCCTTGGCATCAATGCTGCCACTCATGTCAGCATCAAGCTGTCTCAGGTCTTTTATCTCACTCCTGGCCCTGGAGGGGTCGTTAGCAAAGAAGGCCTTGTAGCCCTCACATTCATGTAGTGCCTCCTTAGGCATTTTGGCACTGCCGTATACGAGTTTGTACAGGGCAGTGGCCATATCGTGGGGCGTATTTCCTAATTTCACACTACCTAAATCCGCATAGTATTCCCTTATCCTGGAACCGTAGAGCACCAGGAGATTCGTGACAAAGTAAAGGACAAAGGCAACAATGCCAATTATGACGGCCTGGTTACCCCCCCTATCCCTGCCCCTGGGCATGAACATGAAGTGCCAGGCTATGTACCATAGGACCATAGGCACCAACGAAAGCATGGTTATTACAGCCACGTCCCTGTGCTTAAGGTGAGATATCTCATGCCCCAGGACTGCCCTAAGCTCTTTGGGAGAGAGGAGTCTGATGATAGACTCCGTCACGCAAACCCTTCCGTCTCCTCCCCACCTACCAAAGGCAAAGGCATTGGGTATAGGTATACTGGCAATCCCCACCCTGGGTTTGTGTATCCCTGCGGCATCGGCTAGTTCCTCTACCGTCCTGTGCAGTTCAGGGCATTCGGACTCAGAGACATACCGTACCCCCATAGACATCTCTACCATCTTCGGGCCGAGGAGGTACTGTACCAGAAGCATTATTACGGCAATGGCCCCATAAGCTACGAAGTTTTCCAGCCCTATGGCATAGGCCGCCCCGATTACGATGCCATAGACCATTCCAAACATCAAAGTCATAAGAAGATACAGCCTAAATGTCAGCCACATTTTTTTCTCACCCCGTTTGTTGTAATGACAGAGACTCCCCTTTTCGTTTTTCTTCACTATAGCAACCATAAAGTTATATGTCAACTCCTAACCACTGAAGTCCACCTCAATGTAGTTGACAGTACGGATATCAGAATGTATACTTCCCACAGCAGGTAGGGGCGGGGTAACCCCGCCCCTACAGGGTAACCCCATGAGATTGGTAAAAATACTCCAGCAGGGCGATTAGCTCAGTTGGCTAGAGCGCTTGCCTTACAAGCAAGAGGTCAGTGGTTCAAATCCACTATCGCCCACCATATACCACAAAGACCTAATGGCAGTCCCCTTCCTCATAATTCCACATCCTCTGGAAGTAATCCTGGAACTTCTGGGCCACAGAGGCATCATCTATGAAGACTGCGTTCTCCCATGAGTTGGACTCGGCATTGTCCGACCAGTTATAAGACCCGGTCTGGACTACTCGGCCATCGTATATGGCAAGCTTGTTGTGCATTATCCCAAACCCCTTTATCCCACTGCGTACCTTCAGATTGAACCCATTGTCAACTAGAAAGCGGTACTCTGAGTGGCCATTGGTATCCCTCTTAATCTGCTTCTCGTCCATAATAATCCTAATCCTTACTCCCCTCTTCTTTGCATCTAATAGGGCCTGGGCAATAGGACCTGCCGTGAAGACATAGATTGCAATATCTATAGATTTTCTGGATAAGTTTATACGCTTGATAATCTCGTCCCGTATGCTCTCCTGGGTAAGCGGTGCTGGTGAGAAGAATACCTGAGTCCCTGAACCCCCACCCCCAAGACCACTAGGGGCCATGCATAACACTATCAGCACAACCCCTAATCTGTAAAGCACACTATTCATGTAGTAAAATATACCACCCCACTATATTTTGTCAATAAACAGCTTTTTGCTTTCTACAATTCTCATAATAAGTAAATTTCTCTTTATATGTATAATTTATCCACCAGGACTCCCCATAATCCGAGGCTAAATATTGGGGCCTGCACCGTAAAGCACCCCCAAACTCCCCCAAGGCCCGTCAGTCATTTCTACCCATACCCATAAATATAGTGTTACATGCGAAGTAGTTGTGGAATGAAGAGATAAAATAGATTCGCACAGACTGGAATCAGACATCCCCCCAATACTAATAAATCACTTGAAAACATACTGCAAAACTGGTAAAAGACACCGTAGTAGTAGGGGCACGTTGTCCGCCTCAGGCGGATGCCCCTACAGGTTAAAGGGTTTAAAGTCTAGAGGTGGGGCCGTAGCTCAATTGGTTAGAGTACCAGACTGTCGATCTGGGGGTTGCGGGTTCAAGTCCCGTCGGCCTCGCCAGTATTAATTCACTACTTTTATTCTCTTGCATTTTTCTGAGACTCTGCTATACTCTGGCTTCATAATGAGGGCCGATTCTTTGCCAGTAAGAGAACGGGTTTACAAAACACTCAGTAGGATATTCCTCCCTGGTATATTACTTTTCTCCCTATTCTGCGGTTGTGCCGGCCTGGATAAACAAAAGAGTGCCGGGCATCGCTTCAAACTCATCAAACCCATTACCAGTGAAGAACTGCGGTTTGAGGACGAGTCTATCCTGGTAAGATTCACACCGGAGCATAAAAGACTCTACTTTACCCTCTGG
>MHYW01000099.1:11240-30925 GCA_001828545.1 Planctomycetes bacterium RIFCSPHIGHO2_12_FULL_52_36 | reverse complement strand
TTTCTCCGGTAAGGCGCATAATTATCACAACAGTTTCCTCTGCCTCCGTCTCTATTGTGAATTTTTTACCTATTGCTGGCAGGTCGGCCTCTTTAACTTCTAACATCTTTCCCTCCTTGACGTTTGGTGGTACTGCTACCTGTGAGGAGATGAATCTCCTTTAAAAGGGCAGTGAAGCCCTCCGGGTCCAGCGCCTCCCCTCTTATACGGGGCTCCAGTCCCAGCCCCTTAAGGACGTCCATTGCAGCCTCCTTGCTCAGGGAAGGCAAGCCCAGCTTGAGGAGACTGTTTATTAAGGTCTTTCTACGGCTCTGAAAGATGCACCTCACTAAGCGGTTGAATAGCGAGAGGTCCGGAATCCATTCAAGTGCCCTTTCCCTCCTGACCGTCATCCTCACTATGGCGGACTCCACCTGGGGCACCGGCCAGAATACCTCGGGGGGCAACTGCCTCAGGAGTTCCACGTCTGAAAATAACTGTGCTATCACGGATAGCACCCCGTATTCCTTGGTACCAGGGCGGGCCAGGAGCCTATCCACAATATCCCTCTGCAGGGTGAGTACCATACATTCTACGGGCAATCTCCCTGTCAGGATAGCTATTATAAAGGGTGTACTTATGGAATAAGGGAGGTTTGACACCACCTTAATGGTAGGGGCACGTGTCCGCCTGAGGCGGATGCCCCTACATTCTTCTTCTTTGAGCCAGTGGATGATTACTGCCTCTATTTCTGGGTCAATAGTGGTCTTTGTCTTGAGCACGTCCTTATTTAGGAAGTGTACGTTCGTATAACCCTGGAGGAGTTCCATGGTCAGGCTGTACAGTCTGGGGTCTATCTCCACGGCAAGCACCCTTCGGGCCCTCTCGGCAAGGTGTTTCGTAAGGAGACCCGTCCCACTACCCACCTCCAGGATAATATCCCTGTCCCCCACGGCCGCCTTTTCAACTATCACCCTGAGGAGGTTCTGGTCAACCAGGAAGTTCTGCCCCAGGTGCTTTCTGGGCCTAAGCCCCCTCTCTTCCAGTAGGGCCTTCAGGGCCGAAGGTGTGTCTGGAAAGGTGATAGTAGCCATATTTTAACCTAAGACCTCGGGGCCAGGGGGTAGTCTATTCCCTAATCCCTGACCCCTGGCCCCTACCCCCTAATCCCTAGTTTGAGTCTGGCCGCCAGCTTGATGGCCTCCAGCATAGAACCCGGTTGGGCAAGGCCCTTCCCTGCAATGTCAAAGGCAGTGCCGTGGGTGGGGGAGGTCCGTACGATGGGGAGGCCCAGGGTAAGGTTAACGCCACTAAAGAACCCCAGGAGCTTTATGGCAATAGTCCCCTGGTCGTGGTAAAGGGCCACCACCACCTCCAGCTCTCCCTCACGGGCCTTATGACAGGCCACGTCTGCAGGGATAGGCCCACTACAGTTAATACCTGCCTCCTGGGCCGCCCTGATGGCAGGCAGTATAACCTCTCCCTCTTCTGAGCCGAAACAGCCACCCTCCCCTGCGTGCGGGTTAAGGGCACATACGCCTATCCTCGGTCTTTCTACGTGAAACCATTCCTTTAATCCCTTATGGGTCAGCTTTATGGTTGCCAGTACCCTCTCAGGAGAGAGGAGCCTTGGCACCTCCTTCAGGGGGACGTGGATGGTTACGAAGGACACCCTGAAGTCTCCCACTACCATCATCATGGTTACCCTGGGGGCACCTGTCTTTTCCTTTAAAATCTCTGTATGCCCGGGGTACGGATAGCCTGCGAGGTGCAGGGCCTCCTTGCTTATGGGTCCCGTAACCAGGGCGCCTATCTCACCCTTCAAGGCAAGTTCTATCCCCTTGAGGACGTACTCAAGGGAGGCCCTCCCTGCCTCGGGGTTAGGCTCTCTCAAGGTAGTCTTCCCGGGGTCAAAATTGGCCAGGTCCAAGACCTTCACCCTCTCTTTCCAGTCAGGTTTCAGGCCCAATCCCTCGGCGGTACGTTGCAGTACTTCACCAGAACCTATCACCAAAGGCTCATAACCTGGAGGCAGTAGGGATATAGCCTTAAGCACCACCTCAGGCCCCACCCCGCAAGGGTCTCCCATGGTTATACCGATGACCTTGCTCATACTCAAGACCCCGATTAGATTCGCTCTACTAACTACAAGGGTTACTCAAACCCCTTGTCCTTCAGGAATTCCATCGTAATTCCGCCCTGTTCCGTGCCAGGGGCGGGGACACCCTTTTCCGCAAGCCCTGAACCGCTCTGGTTCGGGGCAAGCATTGTCCCATAGAGCCTCTTTACCCACTTGCCCAGGATGTCTGCCTCAATATTTACCCTGTCTCCAACATTTTTGAGGCCCAGCGTAGTATTGGTGAGGGTGAAGGGGATGAGGGCTACCGAGAAACTTGTATCTTTTACCTCAACTACAGTAAGGCTTATCCCGTCCACTGCCACAGAGCCCTTCTCAATCATATTCTCCGCCAGTCCCTTTGGTACGGTGAACCACATGGTTCCGCCTGAGGCGGATCCTGGGTGTTCCTCCTTTTTTTGGATGGTGCCGGTACCGTCCACGTGTCCCTGTACAAAGTGTCCCCCCATGCGGTCGCCCACCTTGAGGGACCTCTCAAGGTTCACCCCCTGTCCAACCCTTAGCCCTCCGAGGGTGGAACACTTGAGCGTCTCCTGGGAGACGTCAAAACTGGCCTGCTCCCCTTTTAGCCCCGTTACCGTGAGGCATACCCCTTCCACGGAGATGCTCTCCCCAGGCCTGACCTCTCTGGCCATAGGGCCGAGTTCCAGGACGAGCAGACTACCCTCCCCTGCCCGCCTCAGTTCCTTGACCCTGCCCATGTGTTCTATTATGCCTGTAAACATCTCTTTAGACTTTGGACTAAGGACTTTAGACTATGGACTTTGGATTTTTTAGTCTATGGTCTATTGTAGGGGCGAACGGCCGTTCGCTCCTACTTTATCTCGCCGTGAATCCTCCGTCCACAGGGAGGGCAACGCCTGTTACCCAGTTGGCCTGGTCGGAGGCGAGGTAAAGGGCGGCGTAGGCAATGTCCTCCGGCTTGCCCACCCAGGAGAGGGGGTAGTCCTCCAGCATCTTCTTTTCTACCTCCTCAGGGTCTCCGTACTTCCTTATCCAGCTTTGGTACATAGGGGTATCTACTGCCCCTGGACAGATACAATTCACCCTGACCTTTTTTGGTGCCAAATCCAGGGCCACACTCCTGGTCAGGTTGACCACCGCCCCCTTGGAGGCGCAATAGGCTATGGAGCGGGGAAAACCCACCAGTCCCAGGACGGAGGCGATGTTTACAATGTTCCCTTCCGTCTTCACTAGTTCTGGTGCCGCATACTTACACATCAGATATATGCCCTTGGCATTAATATTAAGGGTTACGTCCCATCCTTCCTCCTGGCACTCCGTAGTACCACCGTCCTTATACACCACGCCTGCATTGTTGACCAGTATATTTAGCCCCCCAAAGGTCTTGACTGTCTCCGCTACCATCCTTTTTGCATCCTTGGCTCGTGAGACGTCTCCCTGGATGGAGATGGCCTTCTTGCCTTTTTGGTCCAGTTTAGAGAGTGTCTCCTCCAGTAATCCCTTCCTCCTACCAGTAATGGCCACCCTGGCACCCTCTTTTGAGAAGACCGTAGCTATGGCCCTGCCTATCCCCGTCCCACCCCCCGTAACGAGGGCTATCTTGTCTGCCAGCCTCATTTTAACCTCCTGAGACCTCTGCCAAACTCTAACTTTTTCGTCTTGGTGCTGTTTTTTCCCTCCCCCTTGAGGGGGGAGGGAAGGGTGGGGGTGAACACACCCCTTAATCCCCTCTTATTAGAGGGGAAAAATCACCCTCCCCCTTCCCCCTCCCCTCTAGGGAGGGGGAAAACTGATGGGGCTTATGGACTTTTTCAGAACTCTCCTCCTATCTTATCCACTGGCCATCGGGGTTGGACGTGTTCAACCCCTACGGGTTTTAACCTAGCTCAGCCAGGACGGTCAGCCCGGCCTTTACCTTTTGCCCTTCCTTTACCAGTACCTTGCATGGTATTCCTTTGGGGATAAAGACCTCTGCCCGGGAACCAAATTTTATCATGCCGAAGCGCTGTCCCTGTTCCAGATAGTCTCCGGTAGAGAGTGGGCACACAATCCGTCTGGCAATTATACCCGCCACCTGTTTCACAAGGAGACGCCTGCCTCCGTCCGCTACTAACCCGATAAAATTACACTCATTCTCCAGGGAGGCCTCCTTCCTGCGGGCATCCAGGAAACGCCCATCCTGGTGACTGAGGTATTCCACCCTGCCGCTGCATGGTATACGGTTTACATGGACGTCAAAGAGGGACATGAAGATGCTAATCTTTGTGGCCTCTTTATGGAGAAACTCCTTTTCTTCTACTAAGGCTATCTCCATCACCCTGCCGTCGGCAGGGGCAAGGAGCTTCCTCTCGTCCTTAAGGATTGGCCTCTCCGGGTCACGGAAGAAGTAAAAGACAAAGGCAATGGCTGTGAGGAAGAGGGGGCCTGTTATCTTTAAGGAGGTAGGGGAAAGGAGATAAAGGGATAGTAAAAACAGCAGGGACAAGAGGGAAGTGAAGAGAAATACCTCTCTCAGGCCGTATCTGGAGATGGGGAGTTTCATCTTGGATGCCTGGTAGTTCTGCCGTTTGGGCGAGTTCCCCTCCCCTGGTGGGAGGGGGAAGGGGGAGGGGGATTCACCCCCACCCTTTCCTCCCCCATCCCTTCGCTTCGCTCAAGGGCAGGCAAGGGGGAGGGTCTCAATATGTTAGTGCTCTGCGTAAGTGCCGCCTCGTTGCCTGGCGGTGTTACCGTCCGTGGACTCACAAAATGGTGTCCACAGGTATGGCGTAGGTATTTTAGGTCCCGGTCGTCTATGGGGAAGGCTATGCACTGTTTGTAGCGGCAGGTATATATGTTACACTGGTTTTCTCCCATCAGGTGTGGACATCGGAACATGATACGGCAACAGCTCCCGCACCGCCTGCACTCCCCCCTCCTGAGGGCCAGATGCCTCTGGACATGGTCCTCACGGTAGTTGACCAGGTAGAGCCGCCTCAGCTTCCCCCAGCCTTCGTCCAGTTTTTTGAGTATATATGCCACACTTTTCAACATAGTTAGATGGGTTGGTTTGGGGTAGGGGCATCCGCCTGAGGCGGACAACGTGCCCCTACCTATTCCCTAGCCCCTGGTTGTGGGGGACTTTAGTCGTTCGTACAACCTGTATTCCTTCCTTGCCTCTGCCATGAGGCCAATCTTCTGGTAAATCATGGCGAGCTGTCCGTGTGCCATGGCGTGGGTGGGCCTTAGCCTTATCACCTCTCTGAACCCGTGCATGGCCTCTTAGTCCCCTTTTCCCACCTTCTTCAACAGTTCGTTTAGTAAGTCTTTAGTGGTCAGTCTCTCCGCCCACTCCTTGAGATAGGCCACGTCCAGGTCTTGCTGGACTTCCAGGACCCCAAGGGCATCTACAAGGTGTCTTTCTACCTCTGTCTCTTTAAACCATAGAAGCTTTTTAAGAACCACATCCTCAGGTGAAGAAAAGACAATCTCCCTTCCTGAATAGGCGTGTCTTTGTCTTCGTCCAAATCTCCTCCTGTCAAATGGGTCATCCTGGAGCATCCAGAAATCTACCTTTATCCCTGAGTCCAGGTGTATCAAGTTAAACATACTGTGTCTATCCATGGCCTCCCTGACGGCCTCTTCGCTTACATAGAACTCTTCTCCAAAGGTGTCTATAAGCCTTTGTATTTGCCCAGGGCCCACATCTACGACAATGTCAAAATCATGGGTCAGTCTAGGTCTTCCGTAGAAGATAGTAGCAATCCCACCGGTAATCATGTATGGAATACTTACCTGGTTTAGTCTATCTATTACTTTTACCAGCAAGTCTTCCTGTATCATAACCAAATCTTTCAAAGATTTTCCTTTTGAGTTCTTCCTCTGTAATATCAGGGTACTTTTCTAATATATTTTGTCTTGCCAAATTAAGTGCTATTTCGTAGAGTTCCAGGGCAACCCGCAGCCTTTTTTCTCCCCCCATTTTCCGCAAGATTTCAATGTAGACCGGTTCGGTTTGAGGACAACTAGCCTGACAAACAGAAAGCCTTTGGGAAAGTTCGCCTATACTCTTCATCTCGTCCCCCTGTTTACGCAGGCTAAAGTTCGCCTGAGGCGAATCTGCCTCGGGCATGACCTGCGGCTACAGTGACTGTCTTTGTTCTAGCGGGTCTTAAGTTGTGTATACAGTCTATACTCCCGTCTTGCCTCTGCCATGAGGCCAATCTTCTGGTAAATCATGGCGAGCTGTCCGTGTGCCATGGCGTGGGTGGGCCTCAGCCTTATCACCTCTCTGAACCCATGCATGGCCTCTTCCAGCAACTCACCCTTCAGATTGATTAAGGCCAGCCTATAGTGGGCCTCGGCATGTTCCGGGTTAAGCCCAATCACCTCTTTATACCTTGCCACGGCCTCCTCCCCGTACCCCTTCTTTTCATAGGTCTGGGCCAGGTTGTAGCAGGCCCCTATCTCCTGGGGTCTCAGACGTAGGATTTCCTTGTATTCTTCTATGGCCTCGTCTAACAGGTTCTTCTTGGAGTAGGCCAGGGCCAGGTTAGAGCGGGCACTGTGGTCCTCAGGGCTAAGGATGAGCACGTCTTTGAACTCCTTAATGGCCTCCTCCAGCATGCCTTTCTTATAGTAGCTTAGGGCCAGGGTGTAATGGGCCTTGAGGTTGGCGGGGTTTATCCTGATGAGTTCCTTTAACTCTGTAGTGGCCTCATTTACCCTGCCGATTTTATTATAGGCCGAAGCCAGCACGAGGTGTGCCTCCTCGTCATCAGGGTTTATCCTGGCTAACTCCCTGTATTCCTGCAGGGCCTCTCCGTACTGTCCCCTCTTCTGATACAGGCCCGCCAGATAGCGATGGGCCTCGGTGTAATTAGGGTCAATACTTGTGGCCTCCCGGAGCATTGCCAGGCATTCCTCTATCATACCCGCCTTCTCAAAGGCCATGGCTAACTGAAAACAGGCGCCGGAGTGATTAGGGTCCAGTAGTACGACCCGCCTCAGTACCTCTACGGCCTCCTTTATCATATACATCTCATTGTAGATAGTCCCAAGGGCATAGAGGGCCTTCGGATTACGTTTGTCCAGTCTTACGACCTCTTTATAGTCCTCCAGGGCCCTTTCTATCATGCCTGCCCGCTGATGGGCCTCACCGAGGAGATAGCGTATCTCACCGGAATGGGGGTTTACCTCAACGGCCCTTTCCAGTACCTGGAGGGCCTTTTCCCACTGCCCCCTGGTACTACGGTAGACCCCTATGGAATATAGCCCCTCCCAGTCCCTTGATTTGAGCAGGACTTCCTGCAAGGCGTCCATGTCCTCTTCCCTGGGGGTATAGTCGTCTACGAATCCTTCTTCCAGGTACCCCTCGTAAATCTCCAGTGTGCCCTCTTTGTTGGGTGTACTGCCTCTTGCTATAAGACCCCTGGCAATTAGTCCCTTCAAGGCGCCTCTCCACTGGGAGCGCGAGAACGTCTTGTTAAAGACCCGTCCACAGACTTCCTTTACCAGGGACTCACGGCAGGTAGATATAAAAGCCCCGTGCAGGAGGAGCAGGGAGTGGATAACCAGCATGGCATCCCCGGAGTCTTTGTATCGCTCCTTCATTTCGGCCAGATTCAGGGTGAGAGAGGCGGGCGTTGCGTTGACTAGGGAGGTTGTTTCGTTACGGCCCAGGGCGCTGGCGAGGGATTTTTGTTCGGCAGGGGCAAGGTCCCTCAGGGAGATACGGTTCTTGGGCCTGAAGAGGCGCAGTAACTCAGGTGCTTCTTTTTCCAGGAGTGGAAACTTATCGGGCGAGCATGTGGCAAGGAGCACTATCCCCTTTGCCCTCCCTTCCATTTGTCTGAATAACCCTACTACGTCTAGTTTCTTGATATACCTGGGGAGGTCATCCAGGAACAAGACAATCCTCTTCCTGGACAACCCAGGCACCGAGAGTTCTCTCAAGGAAGTCAGTCTGGGCCTGGGGGCTAGTATGTAGTAGTCTTCTTTTCCTTTATCGGGCAAGACTCTGCCATGTGCCTCTATATGGGCGGTAGGGGTAGCCGATTCGGCTGAGCTCGTGGCCGAAGCCCTTCCACCTTTCAGGGCCTCAAAGACCGTACGCGTCTTTCCTGAGCCTGTCTTTCCTACGACGAGGATAGCCGACGCCCCTTCTCCTAAGAGACTTGTAATAGTATCGTCGCTTTCCCTCCTTATGTAACACCCCTGGCCCAGATAATTTTCAATGCCCAGGTCAGTGGGGGCCAGTCTGGACACAGGTTTAAAGAGGGCCAGGCGCCTTAATCTCTTCACTCGCCCCTTGGCTACTCCTACGGCTATCCCTATGATGATGCCTATGGCCGCAATCAGCAGGAAGGCCACCACGTACTGCGGGTGTGCCTTTACCAGGCCGTACAGGAGTTTCAGGCTGTGGGGGATGGAAATATGCGGGAGTGAGCGGGATACCTCCCCTTCAAGGCCCTCTTCTGGCAGGGTAACTGCGGCAAGAAATGTATAAAGGGTAGTCATCTTATTGGTGGATTTTCAAACCCCTGCTAATTCAAACCTCATCCCATCGCTGGCGGCTATCACCCTGCACCCCGTCTCCTCTGAAAGCCTTTCTGCCAGCTCATGGGGCCTGGCCCGTAGCATTGTCATGCCAAAATGGGTAAGGAGTGTGACCCGGGGCCGAAGTTCGTTGACTATATTTTTTATATCCTCCAGGTTTAGATGATAAATCCCTTTTTCTTTATCATTTTCGTCTTTGTATCTGACGGAATGGAGTATCAGCACGTCTCCCCTGTAGTGTTTTAGCAACTCAGGGAAGAAGGCGGTGTCCACCATCCAGGAGATAGTCCCCAGTGAGGTCTTGAAGTTTACCCCGTAGGTCTCCGCAGGGTGCTGATGTCTGACGGGGGTGGAAAAGGATACACTATCCAACTGATAAGTACCTCCTTCTTTAAGCACCTCCAGTCGGGACAAGAATTTCCTGATGTACTGAAAGACCACGGGGTCCTCCTCCAGGGCCTGTTGTGGGGCAAAGAGTGCACCCCTCTTCTTTGTACCGCCCTCAGTCATTGCCTCTATCATGATGTTGACGTCGCCACAGTGGTCCAGGTGCCTGTGGGTTAATATTATAGCATCAAGTCTTGCAGGATTCATCTTTGGTCTGCTGGCCGTACAGCGGACCAGGCACCCCGGACCTGGGTCACCAAGGATATTCACCCCATCCAGTGAGAACCATATCCCTCCGGAGGCCCTTAGCTGGGTGGACACCACAAAACGGGCCCCTGCCGTACCCAGGAATTTTATAAAGCTCTGCCCTGAGCCTGCCGAAGGGTTGGTCTCGCCGGTCTGTTTTTTGACCATAAGGGTATATCAGTAGCCGCAACCTTTAGGTTGCGTTCATTTCGCAGGCTAAAGTTCGCTCCGCCTCAGGCGGACGAATCTGCCTCAGGCACGACCTGCGGCTACACCTGACCCCTAACCCCTAATCCCTGACCCCTAATTAGGGCGCCACCCCAGCGATTAGATTAACCGATAAAATCGCTTTGTCAATTTCTTCTTGGCATAAAATTTTGGTGCTTGATTTTTAATGATTTTGATATATAAATTTACGGTAGCATAGCTAGTGGATAAAATACTAAATCTTTTGTCGTATAACCCAAGGCTAGGGAGAGGATGAGTTATGAAAACAACCTTAAGTGTGATAAAGGCTGACATCGGCTCTATTGGTGGTCATATAAAACCCAGCGCAAAGGTACTCCAGACGGTACGGGATTTTGTAGAGACGAACGGTAAAAAGAAGGGTCTACTAATTGATTCATTCATTAGTTCTACGGGAGATGATATTGCCATACTTACTACCCATACCAGGGGCACATTAAATGAAGACGTGCATCGCATGGCCTGGGACGCCTTCCAGGCAGGTACACAGGTGGCCAAGGAACAAGGACTTTATGGCGCCGGGCAGGACCTTCTTAAAGACGCCTTCTCTGGTAACGTAAAAGGCCTGGGGCCCTCCACGGCAGAGATGGAGATTGAGGAGAGACCCAACGAGTCCTTCCTCTTCTTTGCCGCCGATAAGACTGAGCCGGGGGCCTATAATCTCCCCCTCTTTTTATCCTTCGTTGACCCCATGCACTGTGCCGGCCTTATGCTTGCCCCTTCCCTGGCTAAGGGCTTCAAGTTTGTCATTATGGACGTAAACTACACGAAAGGGGATAGGGTCATAGAACTCAACGCCCCGGAGGAGATGTACGACATAGCCGCCCTCTTACGGGATAATTCCCGGTTTGTGGTAGAGTCTATCTGGTCCAGGACCACAGGAGACATAGCGGCCTCAGTCAGCACCACCAGGCTACACAACATTGCCGGGAAATACGTAGGGAAAGACGACCCTGTGATGCTGGTCAGGTGTCAATCCAACTTCCCCGCCACGGGAGAAGTCCTCTCCCCGTTCAGTATCGGCCACTACTGTGCCGGCACCATGAGGGGCAGTCACAACGGCCCCATGATGCCATGCAAACAGAACACGACCATCTCCTATTTTGATGGCCCCGTGGTGGTGACCTGTGCGGCCTTCTGCGTGCATAACGGGAAGCTCACCGAGCCTGCCGACGCCTTTGACCACCCCTACTGGGACTGGGTCAGGAACAACGTGGCCCAGAAGGCCACCGAGATAAGGAGACAGGGCTTCAGCGGCCCCGCTATGCTCCCCTACGATGAGCTAGAGTATGGTGGCATAGTGGAGAAGATGAACAAACTAGACAAGCGATTCAACGTGCGGAAGGCCCTGGAGCCGGTGGGGGTGGGGAAGTAATAAGATTGGTAGGGGCGTATTGCAATACGCCCCTACATTATTTATTATCTATGTCCCCTTTTCTTTCAATATCCTGACCATTTCCTTCAGTGTCTCCCGCATTTCTGGCAGCTTCTTTAATAGGGCCTGGAGGCGCTTTTCTTCCATAATAGGTTTGCTTAGTCCTTACTGCTTACTGTTTTTTGCTTGGGGAGTTCTTCAAGTATCAAGTTTTCGGTTGAGATGTTTAAAATATCCTTCAGGTTGTATCTTTCAGTAGCACCTACAATCTCAAGACCTATAATCTTTCCTTCCTCATCTATATCAAGGTTTACGCCCTCTGCGACTTCTTTGGTTCGTGAAACCTCTTTCTCTTGTATCCTTATATAAAGTGCATCCACTTCTCTGTCATATTCAATTCTCATTGTTTCTCCTATTTATTCTTATCAATTACAGTAATTATGCTCATCTTATCATTTTCCTTTACAAATGTCACCTTCAGCCATTTTTGTCCGACATGTCTGAATGCATTCTTTCGGCCTTTTATTGAATCTTCTATTTTTTCTGGATGGAGAACAGTGTCTTTAACTTCTTCCTCGGAGATTTTTCTCCACTTCATTTGCCTTCTTGCATGCCTGCTCAGGTATATTTCCATTATTTATCATCAGTATAATTTTGCATGGTGAATTTGCCTGACCTTATCGTAGATTTTCTCTCTGGCTCCATCGTGTTAAACAATCATTACTCTGCTTTTTGCTTTAGGAGGTTACTAAACCTTTTTAATGTCTCCCACATATTTGGTAATTTACGGAACAAGACTTGAAGCCTCTTTTCTTCCATTATGGGCTTTGCTGGAGACCCCCAGACCACCGAGCCAGGAGGTAGGCTCTTGTATACGTTTGACCCTCCCCCAATCACACAGCCGTCTCCAATAGTGGCATGGTCTGTGATGCCCACATCCTCGGCAATCATTACGTTCTTGCCAATCACCGCACCCCCGGCAATCTTGGCGTAGGCGATGAGCATGGTATCTTCACCGATTACGACGTTGTGAGCAATGTGCGAGTGGTTATCTATCTTTACCCCCCTGGCTATTACCGTCTTATCCAGGGTTGCCCTGGCTATGGTAACGTTACAGCCTATCTCCACGTCGTCCCCAATCTCAATGGTGCCTACCTGAGGTATCTTTACGTGGCGTCCCTCTACCTGTAAATAGCCGAAGCCGTCCCCGCCGATGGCAGTACCGGAATGGATTATCACCCGTTTACCTATAGAGACCTCTTCCCTGATGGAGACCATGGGATAAATTAGCGTATCTTCTCCTATCTTCGTATTGTGTCCTATATAGACCATGGGATATATGGTGGCCCTATCACCAATCACGGCCCCCTCTTCAATAACAGAGTAGGCGCCGATGGAGACCTCCCTGCCGATAGTAGCAGTCTTTGCCACCAGGGTCGGGGGGTGAATGCCCCTGTGACGTTTGCCCCTCTCCTGTGAGAAGACCTCCAGTATTTTTACGAATGCAAGGAAGGGGTCCTTTACGACTATCTGTCCGCCTAAGCCTGCCCTTGAGCGTAGCGAAGGGGCGGATTTAAATTCCTTTATCTCCCTGTGGACCACCATGGCAGAGGCCCTGGTCTTGAGGGCCTTTTCTACAAACTCCTCCCCCTTCACAAAGGTAATATCCCCGGGACCTGCCCCCTCAAGACTTGCCACCCCGGTTATCCTGGTGTTGCCGTCCCCCACCAGGGTCCCACCTGTTATAGTGCATATCTCTCTGAGGGTGTAGTCCATTGGCTTTTATTGTAAATTGTAAATTGAAAATTGCAAATTTTAAAATTTTCAATTTTTATTTTAAAATTCCGCCTTTGGAAGGCCACTCATCTCTATGTCCCTCATAGCCCCACGTAAAATTAAGATTGACAAACAACATGGATTGGTTATAATCCAGAAAATCTTATCAAGAGTGGCGGAGGGACTGGCCCAAAGAAGCCACAGCAACCGGTTTGTCAGCCTTAGGCCCTGAACCATACTAGGTTCAGGGAGGCGGATGGATGCAGGTGCTAACTCCTACAAGGTCCAGGCGAGCCCTGAGTGTAACGAAGGGAAGGAGCCTTGGGAGATAAGATGAGATGACAAGCCTCTTCTTATCCCAGGGAAGAGGCAGTTTTTTTAATGGCCCCCCTCCGGAATTTTTAATCTATTATCAAGGAGAAAGAGATGGGGTTCGTTAAGGGTTTGAAGTGCCGGGAGTGTGGGGAGGTCTACCCAAAGGAGCCTATCCACGTATGCAGTTTCTGTTTTGGCCCGCTGGAGGTGGAATACGACTATGAGGCCATAAAGAAGTGTCTGACAAAGGAAGTCATTGCCTCCAGACCTAAAAACATGTGGAGGTACAAGGAGCTCCTCCCCCTGGATGGAGAGCCCACCGTCGGTGTCCAGGTCGGGTTTACCCCCCTTATAAAGGCCGACAATCTAGCAAGGGTTCTGGGAGTGAAAGAGCTTTACATAAAGAATGACTCGGTAAACTACCCCACCTGGAGTTTCAAGGACCGTGTGGTCTCGGTGGCCCTATCAAAGTCTAAGGAATTTGGCTTCAAGACGGTGGCCTGCGCCACCACAGGTAACCTGGGCAACTCCATAGCCGCCCAGGCCGCCCAGGCAGGACTTGAGAGCTATATCTTCATGCCATCCAACATAGAACAGGGTAAGATTATAGGCACCCTTATCTATGGTCCTAATGTCATTAGTATTAATGGTAATTATGACGGCGTCAATCGCCTGTGTTCCGAAATAGCAGGGAAGTACGGTTGGGCCTTCGCCAATATAAACATGAGGCCATTTTACGCCGAGGGGTCCAAGACCTTTGGTTACGAGATTCTGGAGCAACTGGGCTGGAAGGTCCCCAAGCATATTGTGGCGCCCATGGCAGGTGGCTCCCTCGTCCTGAAGATAGTTAAGGCAATCAAGGAGTTTGCCCTGCTTGGTTTCATAAAGGATTCTGGCACCAAAATTTACGGGGCTCAGGCCTCGGGGAGCTCGCCCATCTCCACTGCGGTAAAAAGCGGATGGGATAACATCAAGCCCGTAAAACCCAACACCATTGCCCAGTCCATTGCTATTGGCAACCCCGCCGATGGCTACCATGCCGTAAAGGCTATCAGGGATAGTGGCGGTTGGGCCGAGGACGTTAGTGACGAAGAACTGGTAGTGGAGGGGATAAAACTCCTGGCCACTACTGAAGGCATCTTCACTGAGACGGCTGGGGGTGTTACGGTGGCCGTTACAAAGAAGCTGCTGGAACAGGAAAGGATCCCCAGGGACGAGTCCATAGTTATAAGCATTACCGGTATCGGGCTGAAGACCCAGGAGGCTGTGATAGGCAGACTCGTATCACCCAAGATAATCACTGCAAAGCTAGAGGACTTTGATGCCCTTATGGAGAGGGAAGGTAAGGCCGTTCCTGCCGGGGCAAAAAGGGCACAGAAGCGGAAGGATACCGTAGGTACAAAGTCATGAGCCTTTGTTGGGGCGGTAGCCCCGACAGATAGCAAAAAAGCGGTCCTGCCGCTCCCAGGCAGGAATAAAGGATTAAAGGAGAGTTTACTATGCCAGTTACCGTAAGGATACCAACACCCCTTAGGACCCTCACCAGTGGTGCAGAGGAGGTAGAGGCCTCTGGTTGTACCATTAAGGAGGTTATAAGTAATCTGGAGTCTAGCTACCCAGGTATTAAGAACCGCCTCTGCGATGAGAAGGGGCAGTTACGACGGTTTATAAACTTCTATGTCAATGATGAGGATATCCGCTTCCAGAAGAACCAGGACACCCCTGTCAAAGACGGTGACCAGATAAGTATAGTCCCGGCTATTGCCGGGGGGTTAGTGTCAGGTAGGGGCACGGCGTTGCCGTGTCCAAATTAAAGAGAGTAAGCAGTATGCAGTAAGAAGTAGGCAGTACATAATGCCTACTGCCTGGTGTATGTTGCTTACTGCTCTCAAACTATTCCAGAATAGAGTCTTACACAGAGAATCCTCCCAAAAAAACTGTTTACAAACAGGCCAAAATCGGTTATATTGTTTCAATAGTGAGGAGGTTCTACGATGCCAATTCAGAAGAAGCTATTAAAAGAAATTGAGGCCCGCCTCTCCACAAGGAGAAACCGCCTCTTGAGGGAGATACATCGCAGGCTACAGGAGTATAGGGAATCTGGGGGGTCCCGGCTACCTGACGTAATAGACATAGCCTCCAGCACTATCGGAGATGAACTTACCCTCCAGATGGCTGAGTGCGAGGTCCAGGAACTCAGGCAGATTGAAGATGCCCTGGCGAGGATACATTCCGGCAGATACGGTGTATGCAAGAACTGCGGGACGATGATTCCCAGGCATAGGTTAAAAGCCCTGCCTTTTGCTACCCTTTGCGTAAAATGCAAAGAGGAAGAGGAGGAGGAGTACAGGCTGGGTATAGGATCAGAAAGGCTTGCCTATCTAGTGGAAGAGGAGCCTGAGGCCACCGAGGGCGAGGAAGAAGAGACCAAAAAGGGTTCAACGTTCAGCTTGGAAGAGCTTGAACAGGAGCACTCCCCCAATTAGGGGCCATGTCGCTTACGGAAAAATTCTTCCAGTGCTGTAAGTCTTTCTCCCAAAAGACGGCCATCGTTGACGAGAAAGGGGCTATCTCTTATGGAGAGCTCCTTAAGCTAGCGTCTGACCTGTCAGCGATTTTTCAGAAATTGGGGGTATCCGTCCCTTCGCCCAGCTCAAGGGTAGGCTCAGGCGGACTCCAGACCAAGGCGGGTCTATGCCTGCCCAATTCCAGGGAATTCGTGGCCAGCTACTTTGCCCTCCTCTTTAATGGCATAACCCCTGTCATAATTAACCCCTTATTTTCTCCTCTGCAGATAGCCTACGTTGTAAAGGACTCATCTATAGAGAGTATTATAACCAGTAGCTCATTTAAAGACCTTGTAGGTGGGGTAGTGAAGGAGTGCATATATCTGGACCAGATACCCCCCTTACCCGCTGTCTCCTCACTGGCACCACCAGTTCCGTTAAGAGAAGAGGATATTGCGGCCATCTTTTATACCTCCGGCACCAGTGCCAACCCCAAGGGGGTGATGCTCACCCATAAGAACGTGCTGAGCAACCTTGAGGGCTGTTTCTTACCATTCGGTTTCAGTGATAGAGACATATTCCTGGGGGTTATACCCCTCTTCCACACCTTTGCCTTCACGGTCACACTGGTCATGCCCCTCCTCTTCGGGGCAAGCGTAGTGTACATTAGCCGCTTCTCAGGCCCCAGGGTGCTGGAGAGTATAGAGAAAGAGAAGGTTACGTTCCTCCTTGCCATCCCCTCCATGTACAAGGCCGTAGTCAGGACCGCACAGACCTCCACCCATGACCTCTCCAGCCTGAGGCTGGCCGTTACGGGTGGCGAACCAGTACCTATGGAACTGCTCAACGCCTTCCAGAAGATATTCTCCGTACCCCTCCTGGAGGGCTACGGCCTTACCGAGGCCTCTCCCATAGTCTCCGTGAACACCCCCGAATCCTATAAATACGGTACGGCAGGACATCCCTTACCTAACGTGGAGGTAAGGATAATAGGGGAAGACTACCACGGCCTACCTCCCGGAAAAGAGGGAGATATATGGGTCAGGGGTCCAAACATTATGAAGGGCTACCTGAACCTACCGGAACTTACACGGGAGACCATCACCCCGGAGGGCTGGCTGAAGACGGGCGACATAGGCAGGCTTGATGAGGAGGGGTTCCTCAAAATCACCGGCAGGAAGAAAGAACTCATCATTATAAGCGGCGAGAACGTCGCCCCTGCGGAGATAGAAGACATCATAAGCCGCCATTCCGGAGTCTTTGAGGTGGCAGTGGTAGGCGTACCAGACAGACTCAGGGGAGAGGTACCCAAGGCCTACGTGGTGTGCCACAGTGATACTCCACTAAGCGAAGACCAACTCAGGGAATACTGCCACCAGCACCTCCCCCACTACAAGGTCCCCCGCCTCTTTGAATTTCGCAAGGAACTCCCCCACGGGCCTACGGGGAAGGTACTAAAGAGGGCGCTTTAATATCCGGCAAACTATTGCCTATCCTCATACAGAAGCGTAAAATACTCCTGCTATGAGAAATGACCGTCTAAATAAACTACTCTCCCTTGCCAAAAAGGATAAAGAGATAGTTGCCGTTCTACTCTTTGGTAGCCATGCCAGGGGCCGCGTAAAAACTACCTCGGACGTTGACGTCTGCCTTGTCCTCAAGCACGAAAAGAACTCTTTCAGCAAAAGGCTAGAATACTCAACTATAAGCGACAACATTGACGTACAGGTATTCCAGATGCTACCCATGTATATTAAAATAAGGGTCCTCAAAGAGGGGAATGTACTTTTATGCAAGGACGAAGACTTCCTTTACAAGATTGCCTTAGAGACTGTAAAGGACTTTGAGCAATACAAAAAGGCATACTTAACTTATCTTGACGTGGTAGCCCGTGGATAAAGAAAAGATACTGACGAAACTTGCCGAGATGGAGGGCTACGTTACTGAACTTAAAGATATTAGACCCAAAAGCTTCTCTGATTACAGAGGAGAAAAGAAGAGGGCGTGTGAAAGGCTCCTTCAAGTAGCAATAGAGGCTGTATTAGACGTTTGCAATGTTTTGGTGGCAGAATTAAAGCTGGGCCTACCCTCTAGCGAGGAAGATGTTCTGGAGAGATTAGAGAATAAAAACGTAATCTCAACTGAGCTGTTGAGAAAGTTACGCAGTATGAAGGCATTTCGCAACATACTGGTGCACAGGTACGGAGACGTAGAAGATAGGAAAGTTTTTTCTCACCTCAAAAAGAACATAGAGGACTTTGCTGGATTTAAGGCGGAAATAGTAGAGTTTCTTAGGACTAAAAGATGATGGGACGCAGTAGGGACATTAAGCAGGCCCAAGTCCAAAGCAAGGAACTCCCCCACGGGCCGACGGGGAAGATACTGAAGCGTGACCTCTAACAGCTTCCAGAATGTAGGAGGGACAGGTCTTTAGACCTGTCCACGCCGTATAGTACCATCATTTTAGTGGCAACAAAGAGGACAGACCTGAAGGTCTGTCCCTACATCAATATACTCCCCACTGAACACCTCCTCTGCCGGGCCGGTCATGTAGACGTCTCCTGACTTGGCCCATTCCAGTTCCAAGTCCACCCCTTACAGGTTTGACGAAGAGGGCTTTCCAAAAATTACTGGTCCGTGGTGGGGATGGATTCCAATACCCATTCTGGGACGAGGGTGATTTCGGCATGATTATCTCCGCTCTTATTACCTTGGGTGCGTGGATGCCATAGTTTCTTCTCTCTTTCCTGGATGATGTAAACCTCTGGTCCCTCACCTTTTACGAGGAGACCATTGCGTAGTGGAGGGATGTCTTGCACGTGAGGTATCGTAAAGAGTACCTGGCCGGGGACCTTTGTAACCTGATTCGTGGGGTTATCTTCGGAGGTGGCTCTGCCACTCATAAGTATGGAGAGGGTTATAGTATCGGGTATTAAGTGTAGAAGATCATCTAGATACAGATATATCTCTGAGCCGCTGTCCTTGTATAACCCTCCCTCCTCCAGGCTAGTAGAGCCCATTTTCAAGGGCCTATTGCTATTGACCTGTTCTTTCGGCCTATAGTCTTTAAATTCTGAGATATACTTTATAGGGTTAATGGTGTGTCTTCTTACTTGACCATCCGTATCGGCGTGATTCACTACATGCATAGGGTCAAGCCACTCGCATTTAAAACACTGACCCTTTCTCTCAGGGAAGAAGGGGTGCTCGGCACCTTTTACATGTCTATCTATCTGGAAGTGTAGATGGGGGATATTGCTAATCCCGGTGTCACCGCTAAGTCCAATAATTACACCCTCTTCCACCTCATCTCCCTCTTCTACGCTTATCTTGCTAAGATGGGCATAAATGGAGTATATAGGCCCTCCCTTGGGCACGCCCGGCATATTAATGTGCCTAATAATTACAATGTCCCCCCATCGCCACATGGCCCCCGTCCTGACTACCTTCCCCCTGGCTATGGCCTTTATGGGGGTGCCAATCCCAACCCTAATATCCACCCCAGGATGGCTGCCGCTACCCTCCCCCCGGCTCTGCCAGTATCCCAGGTACTTCCCGCAGTACGCCGTGGAATACCAGTACCTTGGGTCGGTAGTCGGAACCCTCTCCTCCTCATCACTAGGGAACTCAGAATAGGAGAGACCTTCCACTGGCAAGGTTATTGCTAATCCCTCCGTAGTGCCACTAGCCAGTGTAAAGAAATACACTATTGTTGTTATGCTGGCAACGAGCTTCATAAGTGCTTAATATACGTCTGAGTAGGGATGTCACCCATTGTTCAAATAGAATCAGGAGTAAATGTAGAGGCACGTTGCAACGTACCCCTTTTATGGACAGAATTCCATATAATATTTACCATAAGACATTGAAACAACTCAATACAAAAATATGGACAGAGATGGGTCTAAAACTGGAATTTTCGTTTGACAACGGTGAAATTTCTTTGTATAGTTTACTCCAGCTTACACTTGTAATCCTAAGTTCCCTGGCACAGAAAACTAGAGTGCGGCCCCCAGTAACGGAGGGAGACGTGGCTAAAAACCCATCTGTCGCCTTTGCTATCCTTTTCTTCATTTTATTATCTTTACCTCTCCCGGCAACAAATATCCTTGCACAAGACAGACCCGGCATAAAGGTCCCTGAAAAGGAAGAACCGTATACGGCCTTTGACCCGCTACATGATAGATACTTTGGGGACTTCAAGCTCTCCACCCGC
>MHYW01000099.1:0-11214 GCA_001828545.1 Planctomycetes bacterium RIFCSPHIGHO2_12_FULL_52_36 | reverse complement strand
CACCCGCTTCCACGCCCGTGTATCCTCTAACTCCTCGGACAACCTGTCGGACTTAAAAAATAAACTGGACGACAACAACTGGTTTATTGGATACCACTATGACGTTATTGCGTCAGTAAAGCATATAAGTAGCGCCGAATTCTTCCTGCAACTAAGAAGGGACAATATCTCAGAATACGACGCCCCACTGATTACAGACGGCAAGATACGCACCCTCTTTGGCCCCAGGCATACCTACACCGAGGCAGAGATGCTGCCAAGGATGTACAGGCTGTATCTCGACCTCCCGGTAACGGATTTCCTGGATACGCGTGTACGTCTTGGCTACTTTACCTACCTCGTCGGAAACGGATACGCCCTCGGCGGTAAGTACCCAAATGCCGGGACCACCCTATCTTTTGGCCCAGAGTACCTCAGGGGGAGGATACATTATGACAGGGTTGACTCTTATAATCAGACAGATTGGGGACCTACCATACGCGACGAAAGGGCATTTACCGGCAAGGACACACATGCCGACTTTTTTGCCACAGACCTGATGGCAAAGTTCGGAAGCCATACTATACAGCCATATATAGGGTTCTTACACGACTACACCAGTCCAAAGAACAGGTCCAACGTATTTGACAACTTTAACCTCAACGGTACAAGGGTAAACGACGACCTGCTGGGGACTGTGGGTATAGACCTAAACCTGAACTTTACCAAGTTTAACTTTGGAATTGAATACGCCAGGAACTTTGGCGAGGCCCATAGCTCTGACAAGACCGCTCCGGATAGGGGAAACATTACGCACAAGGGATGGCTCCTTGTAACCGATGCGGGCTATAACTTTGGATTGGTGAGGCCGAAGGGTAAATTCGTCTGGGCCTCCGGTCCCGAATCCAGCCGCAGTGACCTTGACAATTTCAGGTACCATAGCCGTCATAACAGGACCTTCTCGGTCTACAGCCCCACAAATGCCAACATCTTTGACGCTCACTACCAGAGGGCAGGCATAGGCCCATATCTTGCCACAGCCTCTACCTACCTGCTTAACTATGGTGTGGCCAGGCCCGGCGTCTTTGGTGACCCCTTTGTGATAGAAAACGTCATCTTCCTTAATGGGGGCCTTGAATTCTTCCCCATAAAAAAGATGTATCTCTCCGTAGACTACTGGAACATGCACGCGGACGAGCCGGGTTTCGGACGTAACAGCGCAGGTGAGGCCGTAAAACTGCCATCACAATTGGGACATGAAATTGATTTCTTTACCAGTTACGGAATAACCAGCCGCCTGACGGTTAACCTGCAAGGGGGTTTCTTCCTGCCGGGCAGTTACTACAGGAAGGACAGGACAGACCTGTTTTCCGCGGGTGACCTGGGCCTTAGCCCAGTCCTCCCGAGGGACGGGCGGGGTAACCCAGACACGGCCTATCTCATGGCTCTAGGGCTAGAGTATTCCTTTTAGCTAGACAATATTAGAGAGGTCTAACCATGACAACTACTTCCAGTAAAAAAGAACCGTTTGTGTCTTATAGAACCATAGGGATACTTTCACTAGGCCTTATTCTTACGTTCTCCCAGGGATGCAGCTATATGAGCGCAAGGAACAAGGAGTTGGTAGGCGGCGCCCAATTTATGGCAGGAGACTACGAGGCCTCTACAAAGACCCTGGAAGAATCCATAGCTATCAGGCCTAAATCCACCTCTGCACTCGCCCTGCTTGGATGGAGTTATTTTAAGCAGGAAAACCTGGACAGGGCCACTGAGACCTTTGAAAGCCTTTACGTGCTTAACGACCGCGACCCTGACGCCCATGAGGGCCTGGCGTGGTGCTACTCTAAGAAAGGGCGATACCAGGACTCTATACGCGAGTTTAACGTCCTCTTAGGCCTTGATAGTAAGAGGTACTCCGCCCATAGCGGTCTGGGATGGGACTACTACATGGTGGCCGATTATGATATGGCACTGAAGTCCTTCCAGAAATATCTTCTGGAATTCCCCGGTGACCCCGATGGCTATAGAGGTAAAGGCCTCTGTTACTTCCAGCTTGGAGAATACGACAAGGCCATAGATAACCTGGAAAAGGTGGCAAAGAAGAGGCCCGAGTGGCAATCAGCCAGATACCTCCTGGCCCAGAGCTACTACAAGCTTGATGAATATGATAAAGCCGCAGACAAGCTGAAGGGGCTGACTGACCAGTATGTGGATTGGGCAGACCCCTACGTAGACCTGGGTTGGAGTTATATAAAATTAGGTAACTACGAGGACGCCCGCTATGCCTTTGGTAAGGCAAAAGAACTCAACCCTTACCTGGTCAGTGCCGACATAGGCACCACCACCATTAAAAGGACGTTTCTCGCCAAGGCCCAGGAGGACGCCTGGAAGAAGTACGATGAGAAAAAGTACGGCGAGGCCATAGGTTCTTTCCAGCAGGCCATTAAAGAAAACCCCCTGGACCCCTACCTCCACAGCGGGTGTGCCTGGTGCTGTTACCAGACGGGCAAGAAAGAAGAGGCCAGAAAGGAATACAAAGAGGCCCTGAAGCTTTACCCACAGCTTGCAGATGAGAAACTCATCAAGATAATTGACGACGAGAAGTGGTGGGACCTTTATACCACCATGGGGTGGGCGTATTATTACCAGTTCCTCTACGACGAAGCAGACAAATATTTTAGCAAGGTACTTGCAAAACTCCCCAAGGACATAGATGCACAGAAGGGCTCGGCCTATGTCAAGGCAAGGAAGACGATGTACGGAGAGGCAGTAAAGGAGTTGACTGCCTTCCTTAGGGACAACCCTGGAGAGGACGATGCCAGATTCATGCTGGGACTCAGCTATTTCCATAATCAACAGTATGCTGAGGCCGTAAAGGAATTAGAACAGGTAGTCGGAAAACACCCTGATTGGGCGGACGCCCACGACGGTCTGGGGTGGTCTTACTACTGGAAGGGTGAATACCCAAAGGCCGACGAGTCCTTCCGAGAGGCCCTGAAACTGGTACCGGCACATATTACTGCCAACTACGGGCTGGCAAGCGTGAACGTCTGGAGGTATGAGGAGTCCAATACCGCCTGGGGCTATTATAACGCGGGTCTATATGCAGAGGCTATTGAACAGTTTAAGAAGGCAATTAAAGACACTAGCGGCAGGTATCCAGAGAATGAAAAGTGGTCCCTTTACGGTGGACTGGGATGGAGTTACTACTGGAAGGGGGACTACGCTGAGGCAGAAAAGACATTCAGTGAATCCCTGAAGCTACTCCCAGAAAATGCAGACGCCCTGAGGGGACTGGGATTTAGCTACTACAAGAACAAGAAATATACGGAGGCCATCAAGGCCTTCCACGACTCCTTAAAGCTCCTCCCCCAACAGGCAGACCTCTTGACTGCCATAGGAGAAAACCTACACGAACAAGGCAAATATGCTGAGGCCTTGGAAGAATACAAGCAGGCACTTAACATCTATCCTGCCTTTGCCAACGCCCATTACGGCATGGCCTGGAGTTATTACAACCTTGGGAAAAAGGAAGAGGCCAGGAACAAATTCAGGGGTTATCTGTATATATCTCCACAGATGGAGACCCGACTGCTGGACGTATTAAAGAAGGAAAAGTGGTGGGACCTGTACACCGCCCAGGGATGGGGATATTACGCCCAGCTTAAATACATTGAGGCAGAAAAGGCCTATAAAGAGACGCTAGCCCAACTCCCGGGCGACGCCGATGCCTCAAACGGCATCGCCTTCGTAAAGGTAAGGACTATGAGGTATAAGGAGGCTATCGGTGACCTTGAGACATTCCTGGCCAAGAACCCAGACGACGATGATGCCAGGATGATACTCGGGCTGGCTTATCTGTACAATCAGGAATACGATAAGGCCATAGAGAAACTCAGCAAGGTCGTAGAGAAACACCCCGACTGGGCAGACGCCCACGATGGTCTGGGGTGGTCTTACTACTGGAAGGGTGAGTACCCGAAGGCCGACAAGTCCTTCCGAGAGGCCCTGAAGCTGGTAGCGGCACATATTACTGCCAACGACGGGCTGGCAAGGGTGAATGTCTGGAGGTATCAGGAGTCCAATACCGCCTGGGGACATTATAACACAGGGAATTACGACGAGGCCGTAAAGCAGTTCCAGAAGGTGATTGATGACACCAGTGGCCGTTATCCAGAGGGTGAAAAGTGGTCACTACACAGTGGGACAGGGTGGGGCAATTACTGGAAGGGGGATTATGAGGAGGCCATGAGGAGGTTTGAGAGGTCCCTCATGCTCCAGCCTCAAAATGCCGATGCCTTAAAAGGCCTGGGTTACACCCAATTTATGAAGGGTGATTATAAAGAGGCCATTAGGACCTTAAGGAAGAGCCTGGCCCTCCTCCCAGGGCAGGTAGACGTCATGTCAATGGCGGCCTGGTCCCAGTACCGCTTGGGCGATAATGAGACTGCCATAAAGGGCTTTGAAGAGGCCATAGCAATCAACCCCTTCCTGGCGGAGCCGTATAACGGTTTAGCACACGTACTCTACAAGACTGGCAAGAAAGAGGACGCCCTAAAGAATTATGGCACTGCCGCAGGCATATACCCATCTATGGACGAGGAGTTCAAGGCGGCCCTATCTGCCGAAGAAGGGTGGTATGACCTGCTGAAATACGTGGGCTGGAGGTTTTACCATACCAAGCAGTACGCAAAGGCCAAGGAGGTCTTTGAGATTGCAGTGAAAAAGAAGCCAGGGGACGCCGAGGGTCTGCAGGGTCTAGGGTATGTCTATTATCAGCTAAAGGACTATGACAACGCCATCAAGGCCCTTGAGAAGGGCCTCTCAATAAACCCAGAATCTCTGCAGGTCCAGGAGTACGTAAGCTTTCCCGGGACATCTGGAGAATTCCTCACCGTCAGCGATGCAAGGGGCACCCTGGCTTGGAGTCTCTACTCCAAGAATGATTATGACAAGGCAATAGCGGAATTTAAAAGGGTAACTGAGAAGCATCCTGATTGGTGCGACCCCTGGGATGGCCTGGGATGGTGCTATCTCAGAAAAGAGATGTTAGCCGAGGCCAAAAAGCAGTTTACGGAGGCCCTCAAGATTTACCCCAACTACCCGAGCTCCCTGGAAGGGATAGCAGTGATTAAGTAGGGGCGTATTGCAATACGCCCCTACCGTCTCCTAACGGAGGGTTCAGTGAGGTTTGTATGTCAAACAAGCAATGTGCCTTTGTTAAAAGGGGAAAGAATACCTGCCGAAATCCTGCTATTGAGGGATTTGATTTTTGTAAATCACACATAGACCAGATAGACTCTGTCCTAAGATACAAAGTACCCGACCATGTACGGCTTGAATCATCCAGTAATGAACTCGGTTTTATCTTTGATGCGAACCTGGGACACGTCTACTACCTCAATACCCCAGGGACCTATATCTTCTCTTTAATGAAAGAGAATAAGCCCCTCCCCGAAATCGTCAGGATGGTGTCAAAACGGTACAGAGTAGACTCCACAAAGGTCTTATCCGACTTCCGCGATTTCTACAACAACCTGGTGGACTTGGGGCTTATTGCCAAGCATGAAGCGTCTTAACATTGCGGTAACTGGATTAAACGCCACCAATAATCCCGCCCCTGGTTTAAACATAATGAGAAGTATCCGAAAGGAACAACCCCCTGGTACCAGGCTTATAGGGCTCACGTTTGATACCCTTGCCACCGGGGCCTACGAGAGCTCCCTCCTGGACGAGGTGTACATCGTCCCCTATCCAGCCGAGGGGGAGGACGCCCTGTTAAGCAGACTGGTAGAGATAAACAAGGCGGCCCGACTGGACGTAATTATCCCTTCCATAGATGCCGAGGTCAACCTGTACTCTTCCCTCAAGACGGAGCTTAGAAAACTGGGCATACACATGCTCATACCTGACCGGGCAAAGGTCCAGTTCAGGTCTAAACAATCACTCTACGACTTTTGCAAAAGGAATAACTTTGACACACCACGTACCAGGATAGTGTACGAGTTCAGCGACATAGAGCACGACAAGACCATTGGGTACCCCTCCGTCCTGAAAGGCTCTTTCACCGATGCCCATAAGGTAGACACCTTGGAGGAGGCGAGTATCTTCTTTGACAGATTGACAAAGGAGTGGGGGCTACCTCTAGTATGGCAGCAGTTCATACTGGGAGAAGAGTATGACGTAGTGGCACTGGCCGACGAAAAATCTAACGTCATAGGCAAGGTAGTCATGAAGAAATTTGCCCTTACGGAGAAGGGCAAGGCATGGTCTGCGGTTACCATAGGAGATAAGAACATACTGGACATGGCCGATGCGGCTATAAAGGCGTTGGGCTGGGCTGGCCCCCTGGAGGTGGAATTGATTAAGGAGGCCTCTTCTGGTACGCTGTATGTCCTGGAGATTAATCCACGCTTCCCCACATGGATATACCTGGCAGTAGAGGCAGGGCAGAACTTGCCCCTTGCGGCAGTTAATCTGGCACTGGGAAAGAAGGTAAAACCGTTTCATTCGTATGAGCTGGGAAAACTCTTTGTACGGTCTATGGGCGAGAATATCTGTGACTTCAATGCCCTGTGCAACCTCACCGTCCGTGGGAACCTGATATACCATAATTATAAGAAAAGAAGAAATAATCCATGAAGAACGTATGTGTGGGCGTTACCGGTCTGGACGTCTCTGACCACCCGATGTCCGGACTGGGCATAGCCAGATGCCTGAAACTACACAGGGACATTAGGCTCATTGGTCTTACCTATAATGCACTCTCTTCCGGGTGTTATGCCAGAGACGTCTTTGACGAAATCCATCTCATTAATGACCCCCTGCGGAAGGGGCACAAATTCTTTGAGGATATTGTAAGACTTAAGGAGAAAAACGGCCTAAGGGTTGTTATACCCAGTATACCATGGGAGATACCCGTCTACGCCGAGTCACGAAACAGGTTTAAACAAAAGAAGATAGGTATTCTGCTCCCTAAGAAAGAAAATATTGTAAGCACATTTGACCAACGGGTTACTAACTATGCATCTATTTCGCGCATCAGGATTCCCCTTTACGTCTTTGTACAGGACAAGAGAGAACTGGCAGAGAGGGTTGCCGCCCTACGGTTTCCGATAATCATCAAGAGCTCCGCAGAGAACTGTGTGGCCTACAACATCACCGAGGCCAGGGTCTTTACCGACCGCCTCTTTGACTATGGCGATGTTACGTTATGCATACAGGAGTACGTAACTGGAGAGGAATATTCGGTAGCGGCCCTGGCGGATGAAAATCACAAATTGTCTGGCATAGTCATTGTAAAAAAACTAGTCTTGACTGGACAAGGCACACCCTGGATAGTAGTATCTGTCTATGATAAGGAACTAGCTTCATTTACTGAGGGGTTAGTCCAATACCTCAAGTGGGTAGGACCATTAGAGCTCACGCTCATAAGGGAGGCATTATGCGGCACTTACTCCCTTATAAAGTTCCACCCCTGTTTCCCGTCGTGGATTTACCTTGCCCCCAGGGTAGGGCAGAACCTACCCCTAAAGGTAGTAAAGATGACCATGGGCGAGACTACGAGAGGCAACACCAAATACAATACGGGCATTATGTACGTTAGAAACGCTGAAGATGTGGTTTGTGATATGCGTACGGTGAGTACCTTAACTACGTCAGGGAGGTTGATTTATCATGTTTAAAGCAACAAAGGACATTTATGAAAAACCGATGGTGACGCGCCACTCCCCCTTCGCCCTCACAAAACATGCAGGCATGGTCTTTGACGCAATGCCCTTCAAGGAGATTGACGGCTTCGCCATAGAGGGTCTGCTGGAGAAGTTCGGCTCGCCCCTGTACGTCATATCGGAGAAGACGCTGAGGAATAAATACAGGGAACTACGGGATGCCTTTGTCTCCCGTTACCCTAACACAACCATCGCCTATTCTTACAAGACTAATTATCTCTCGGCCGTTTGTGCGATACTGGCCCAGGAAGGGGCATGGGCAGAGGTCGTCTCAGGGTTTGAATATGATATTGCAGAAAGTCTGGGGATACCTGGCACCCAGATTGTCTTTAACGGCCCTTACAAACCTACGCAAGACCTGGCCAGGGCCGTTGAGGACCGCGCCATTGTTAACGTAGACTCCTTCAACGAACTCTACCAGCTGGAAGAATTGGCCCATCGCTATAATAAGACCGTAGAGATAGGGCTTCGGGTGAATATGCAGTTAAACTGTCCCACGTGGGACAAATTTGGGTTTAACCTGGAATCCGGCCAGGCCTTTGAGGCCTGCAGGAAGGCCTCCAGCACGGGGAGGCTAAGGGTCAAGGGACTCCACTGCCATGCGGGTACGTATCTTGCCGACCCCACCATTTACACCAATGTAGCCATCAAGCTGGCCGAGTTAGGCATTAAGCTGGAGGAAGAATTTGGCATAGAGATTGAGTTCCTTGACCTGGGGGGAGGGTTCGCCTCTCCTAATACCCTGCATAAACACCTGATGCCGGGGACCACGACCTGCCCTACCTTTGACCAATATGCGGAGGCCATATGTACTCCACTCAAGAGGAGCCTGGAACGCTTCGTAGGCAGCCCCCGACTCATCCTTGAACCCGGGAGGTCCATCGTAGATGAGAGCATGTTCCTGCTCACCACGGTGGTTGCAACAAAACGGTCAGCCCTGGGGTCCAAGGTAGTCATAGTAGATGCAGGTGTGAACCTATTACCTACGGCCTTCTACTTCAAACACGACATCTCACCAATACACAGCGCTGGCATGTCAGTAGAAGAGGTAACCATATGCGGGCCTCTCTGCATGCAGATAGACGTCCTGCGGCAGGGTGTGCGTCTACCTCCTTTACAAAAGGGCAGTGTCCTGGTCATCAAGAATACGGGCGCCTACAACTTCTCTCAATCAATGCAGTTTATCTTCACCAGGCCGGGCATAGTACTGCTCAACAATAATGGCGCAGAATACGTCAAGCTGCCAGAGAGTACCCAGGACGTCCGCAGACTGGAGCGGGTGCCTAAGAGGCTCCTTGTTAGGGCCAAAAAATGAGCCCCACGCCGGCATATGAGAAAGCCACTGGATTTCTTTGAACTGTGCAATAAATGGCTGGATGAGAAAGAGACGTCTCTTCATCACCGCAAAATACTCTGGCTGGTAAACTCCATCTTCAAAGGCGTAGGGCAGATACTCTTTTGTGGTAGTCCGGTATCTGGTCTACTATTTCTTGGGGGTCTTGCGGCCGGGTGGTGGGTCATTGTCCCATATTGCCTTGGTGGGTGTACTGTCTCTACCCTTACAGCCTTTTTCTTGAGACGGAAGAAGGTCCTTATAGGTGCCGGGCTGTTCGGTTATAATGGGACGCTTATAGGGTTGACCTGGCCCTTCTTTTGGCCATTAAGTTATTTTAGCATCCCTCTCCTAATCCTTGCTTGCAGTCTTTCTACCCTATTTAGCATCGTCCTGATGGGCATTATGAGCAATGGCAGGGTAAATATGCCGGTTGTCAGTATACCCTTCGTAGTAATCTTTCTTGCATTCCTGGGGTCAGCCTATGCAACGGGGCTAGTGCCTGTGTATCCTGTTGAACCCATACTAAGTTTTAGTTCTATAAATCCGGAAGGCATTTATAAGAGGCTTGTAAGCCTTGAGGAATGGCACGGCCTTGGAGAAGAGCTAGTACGCCACGTAGTCCTAGTAGGGCTGTTCTTTGCCGGTATCCTGTTTTATTCCAGGATAGCCGCCCTGTGTGCCGTTATGGGCATGAGCCTGAGTCTCGTAGTTGCATTCCTCCTGGAAGGGCCTGAAGGTCTCCACCAACTCGGACTTCATGGTTTTACAAGCCTGCCCATTGCCATAGCCCTTGGTGGTTTCTTTATTGCCTTTAATGTCCCCTGCTTCTTTTATTCCCTGTTTGCGACCCTGTTAGGGATCTTCCTATGGTTATTGATTGCCCCCGCCCTGGCACCCTACGGCATACCGGTCTTGACCATCGTTTTCAATCTCGTTACCCTCTTATTCATTCTGCCCCTCAAGCAACCTTATATTGCCATGAAGATACCGTGGCTCTTTGCAGTAAACCTGAGTCGTGCCGTCAGACCCGAGGAGACCTTCCGCTGGTACAAACTCCACAGGCAGGCCGCACGTTACTGGGACAATGTAATATGAAAATGATAACAGATGAAATAGCTAACGCTATCCTGGACAGCAAATCCAACGTATTCCTCACAGGGGCAGGCATAAGTACCGAATCTGGTGTCCCCGATTACAGGAGTTCAAACAACCAATTCTGGGGGGAATATGATAGTAAGGACTTTTACCTCTCCAATTTCTTAACCAATAGTGGCAGCAGGATGAGGTGCTGGCGGTCATGTGCGGTCTTCTACGAGACTATGAAAAACGCCCAGCCTAACCCTGCCCACCTCGTCCTTGCAGAACTGGAGCGGAGGAAGCTCCTGCGGGGGATAATAACTCAAAATGTGGATGGTCTGCATCAAAAGGCCGGCAACTCCAAGAAGGTAGTCATTGAACTACACGGCACGGCCCACACCATATCTTGCGTAGACTGTGGCAGGAAATACGACAGCGAGGGCATCTATACCTCTATATCAAAATGGACAAGCGTGCCCTACTGCGAAAATTGTCAGGGCATACTGAAACCAGACACTGTCTTCCCTGGCGAACCCATAATCCCAAACGTGGCCAAGAGGGTACTACAAATGGCAACCTCTTGTAAACTCCTTATCGTCATAGGTTCATCCCTGGAGGTACAGCCTGCCGCATACCTGCCTTTAAAGGCAAAGGAGTCCGGGGCCAAACTCGGTATTATCAATCTGACTCCGACGCCCTACGATAAATACGCAGATTACCTCATTTACCGTCCAGCAGGCAAGACCCTTGCAGAGATAGTTAAAAAGATTAATGACCAGGTTAGACCTCCTACAGAGGAAAGGACGGGGCAATACGGGCCTTAGAGATTAAAAGCGGGCCGAAGGACTGGAGCCAAAAGGGGTCGGAGAGTTTACTGATAAACTCCTTATTTTAAACCCTTAAACCCTTAAACCCTTAAACTCTTGAACTTTATATTATATTCCCAGTCCCTTTATCTTGTGGCCGAACCTGGCAAGGATTTCCTTTTCCTTCAGATGCATCTTCTTTGCGTCTTTTTCCCTCTTGTCGTCGTACCCCATAATGTGCAGGAGGCCGTGGAGGGTGTAGAGCATTATCTCCCCCTCTACGTCG
>MHYW01000098.1 GCA_001828545.1 Planctomycetes bacterium RIFCSPHIGHO2_12_FULL_52_36 | reverse complement strand
CACGAAGAAGAGGTCAAAAAGGCCTTCAGTACCATGGAAGAAGGAGAGATGGCCCCCAGGCCCCAGGAGGAACAGTGGCATCCGCCTCAGGCGGACTCCCGACAAGGGGCAGAGGACTATGAGGAACTAAAGGACGTCATGGCCAGTGCCTCAAGGCACATGAAGAGGCTGGAGGCCGCCCTTGGGGGCGGCAATTGGGCAACCGCCAGAGATTCGGCCAAGGGCCTTGAAGACCTGATAGGCCGCAGGTGCGTAAACTCCTACGTAAAGGCCCACAGAGAGGTGCCCCAGGACTTTGTGCAAATGAGCCAGAGATTCAACGACGCCGTACTCAGGTTACTGGTTGCCGAACGGCAACAGGACGCCACGCTTGCCAGGAGCCAGTTCCAACTGATGCAGGAAGGTTGCGAAAGATGCCATCAAAGATACAGAAAGGAGCGGCCCGCCTCAGGCGGATAGGCCCAGGCTAACATGAAAATAAAACCCTACCTTATCCTGTATTCTGTCTCCTGTATTCTGTATTCTCTCCTCCTGGTGGGCTGTGAGCGGGAGAAACCAGAGGTAACCATGAAGGAGGAAGAGGAGCAATTCCTGAAGGAGGAATTACCACCCCTGGAAGAATGGGCCAAGAGGGAATGGGAGGCTGAGAAGGAGGAGATGCCCCTGGAGACCGAAAAGGGCCTGCAGGAGGCCATGGCGGCCACCTCTCTGAACATGAGGAGGCTGGATAGGGCCGTGGAGAAGAAGGACTGGGACACCATCAACACCTCCTCCAGGAAGATAGAAGACCTTATAGCAGGCCGCTGTGTGAACCTCTACTACCAAAAGAATCCGGCAGGGGTACCCACAGACTTTATCCTCATAGGCGACCAATTCCGTAAGGTCATCATGCTCCTAATCCAGGCAGGGGATAGGAAGGACGTCAAGATGACAAAACTCCGCTACGACGATGTCTCCCGTACCTGCTACGACTGTCACGATAAATTCAAGAAAAAGAAGACGGAGTAGGGGCACGTTGTCCGCCTGAGGCGGATGCCCCTACTAGCTACCATACAGAGAGTTCTCCTACCACCTCTTCCACCAAATCTTTAATGGTTATTATCCCTACTGCCCTGCCGTCTTTCCCATCGGTGACGATCCCCATCCTCTGCTTGGAGTGTCTGAGCCTGAGTAAGGCATCATCTACTGGCAGGCTGGCCTCCAGGTAGACGGTGGGTTTCACAAAAGGCCTTACCTCCTTTTTATCCTCTCTGAGGAAATCTAGCAGGGTAAGGATGCCCACCACCTTAGACCTCTCCCGCTGATAGACGGGTATACGGGAAAACTTCTTTGCCCTGGCAATGTCTTTGAGGGTCTCCGGACCGACCGTATCCGGGACCATGGTAACCTCTTCAAGTGGTATCATTACCTTACCTACGGGTGTCTGTCCCATGGCCATTATATTACTGGCCATAATGTTTTGATACATGGAGAGGGCCCCCCCCTCCGCCCCTTCCTCCAGGAGGAAACTAAGACGCTGTGGGCTGAAGAAGGGGCTCTGCCGGGCCTCCGCACGGATAAAGTACTCCGGCAGGCGACTCGTCAGCCCCAGCAGTATTACAAGGGGTTGAAAGAGCCTTGAGGAGACCTCCACCAGGGGTACCACCTTATAAAAGAAATTATCGGCATGTCTCTGAAAGAGGCTCTTTGGGAGGATCTCGCAGAATATCATCAGGAAGGGGGCCAGAATCAGTGTGGCCATCAACCCTGCCTCCCCCGGGGAGACCTTGTGCATAAGGATGGAGGTAAAGATAATGGTAGCAAGGTAATTAGCAACGTTGTTTCCAATAAGGATGGCACAGATAAGTCTCTGCGGCTCTGCCAGGTATTTCATTATTATCCTTGCCGACCACCAGCCCTTTATCTCCCTGTAATGGAGCCTTATGCGGTTGAGACAGTAGAAGCCCGTCTCACTACCAGAGTAGAGGAAGGAAAGGCAAAGGGCCAGGATTAATAAGTAGTATTCTGTCATGGTCTGTAGGGGCGACCGGCCGGTCGCCCCTACTCCTCTCTGAATTCTATAAGAAGTCTGGTGATACGTCGCCTCTTAATCTCATCCACCGTAAAGACGATGTTCTGGTAACTAACACTGTCCTCCTTCTGCGGGATACGGCCCAGGAGAGAGACCACAAAACCCCCCAGGGTGTCAGCCTCACTGGATTCCAACTCTACCCCGAAGGTCTCAGACCAGTCCCTTAGGCTGAGACTGCCGTGAACTACGTAACGGTTGTCTCCTACCCTCCTTATGGGTTCTTCTGGGAGTTCCGTCTCATCCTGGATGTCTCCCACTACCTCCTCCAGGATGTCCTCCAGGGTAATAAGCCCTGCCGTGCCGCCATACTCGTCTACCACAATGGCCATCTGCTGGTGCTCCCTGCGGAATTCTCTGAGGAGGCTCTCTATATTCTTTGACTCAGGGACAAAAAGGACGGGCTTCACCAGCTCCCTTAGTCTGGCACCTGGGTTGAGGAACACGTCTTTGGCATAAACCACCCCGAGTATGTTATCGCTGGTACCCTCAAAAACGGGCATCTTCTTGTAGACGCTCCTCCTGGCCAATTGAGCAAATTCCCCTGCAGGACTGGAGATATCAAAGACCGCCATATCCACCCTGGGCACCATCAAATCCCTCACCCTCATCCTACCAAAGTCCAGCACTGCATGAATCATGCTCCTCGCCTTGGGTTCCACGGCCCCGTGCTTCTCACTCAAGGAGAGCATGACCTTTAGTTCCTCCATGGTCACATAAGGTTCGTGCCTGGGGCGCCAACCCAGTATCCAACCCACACCATCCACTATCCACCCCAGGGGTACCCTGAAAGGCAAGAGAACCTTATCTGTTACATAAATAGGGAAGGCTATGTAATGGGCCAGGTGTTCGGGTATCTTTACTGCGATACTTTTAGGGATTACCTCCCCGAAGGTGATAACTATAAGGAGACTTGCCAACCCGCTGACGGTAGCCCAGAAGGCCCCATGGGTCTCATGCTGGAGGGCCCATTTAGACAGGCCGTACGAGAGGCTGAAAAAGGCCACATTAACTACATTGTTGCCAAAGAGTAGTGTAATAAGGAGTTTCTTGGGGGAACTGACCAACCCCGCTATGAGCCTCCCCGTACGAGTGCCTTCGGCCTCTATCCTCTTAACGTCTTCCCTGGAAAGGGAGAACAAGACAGTCTCAGAGCCTGAAAACAGGGCCGAGAGGCAGAGTAAAGAACCCATTAGGAGGAAGAGCCAGAACCAATCCATTGTCATAAGTGTAGGCAGGAGTCAGGGATTAGGGGCCAGGGGTCAGGGGTCGCCGCAGGCTTTAGCCTGCGTTATACTTCTTCCCCTATCCCTAGCCCTTAATCCCTAACCCCTAGTCCCTGCAGGGGTATTATAACAACCACAGAAACACCTTGTCAACGAACCGTAGGGGCAAGGTCAGAGGCCAGGGGTTAGGGACCAGGGGGTAGGGGGTAGCCGCAGGTCATGTCACGCCGTAGGCGGATCTGCCTAAGACAATGGGCAGGTGCGAGTTGAAAATCCGCCGTTGTTCTGGGCGGGACCTGCCCCTGCACCTTTTCTCCCCTCTTCTAAGAGGGGCTGGGGGTGTGTCCTGCTTCTTTGAGCAAGAGAATTTACCGTTGAATTCCCAAACTTTTACTGGTAAAATGTTGTTTTAATTAAAGATAAGACCCCCTTAAGACAAGGACTAATACATGCAAGAGACGTTCTTTAGGGAGAGTACGTTACTTACCCTGGAGATGAGGCTATTCTTTGCCGTAGTGGGACTATATATCCTGAGTTGCGTCCTCCACCTCCTCCAGTTCTGGATAAGCTCCATCCTGCCTGCGGTGCTATCCAGGATGGCCCTACCGCCGCTGAGGAGTTTTGCGGTGGGCAGGGTGGCCACCCAGACCCTCCTCCTGGCCGTGCTTGCCCATACCCTGCTCATTATACTCAGAGGCGTTGAGGAGGGACAGCCACCCGTACAAAATAAATACGAGTGCCTCTCCTGGTTTGCCTGGTGCAATACCGCCACTTATCTCTTTATAAGGAGGCGATGGGCAGAACTCACTACCCCAGGAATCTTTGTCACTATGCTCTCTATAGCCGCCCTATTCATAGCCATAAACAAATATAGCCCGGTGGTTACACCCCTGGCCCCTGCCCTGCAAAGCCCCTGGTATTTCTGGCATGTACTGATAGCCTTTGGTGCCTACGCCGTATTCGTAGTGGGATGCTCTGTGGAGCTGTCTTACGTCATCATAAAGGCCCTGGGAGTTACCAGGAGGACCTGGGAAGACTACGGTCTGCCCTCCCTGGAGGTAGAGACCTTCCACAGGCTGTCTTACCTGCTGATACTAATGGGGTTCCCGCTATTAACCTTTGGCATGATTTCAGGTGCTGCCTGGGCAGATGCGGCCTGGGGAAGGTACTGGTCATGGGACCCCTTTGAGATACTGTCCCTTATAACCTGGACGACCTTTGCCATGTACCTCCACACCATGTCTGTACCTCGGTGGAGGCCGGTATGGGGCTCAGTCTTCTGCCTGCTGGGATTCTCCTGCATGCTCGTCACGTTTATGGGCAGTGGCTTCCTTACCAAGCTCTTTGGCCTCTACAGCATGCATGCCTATTAAAACACAGGAGACAGGTTACAGGAAACAGGTAACAGGTAAAAATCTTTTTCCCTGTATCCTGTATCCCGTTCCCTGTCCCCTGTAACCTGAAACCATGCTCTCCGCCCTTTACGACATATTTAGCTCCACCAAGACGTCTATAGTGCTATTTGGTATCCTCCTCTTATTCTATCTAGTGGGGAACATCCTGCCTTACGGTGGGGACTACGGGCAGATTAAGGTAACGGGACTGGCCCTAAGGATTATAAAAGGGATGGACCTCCTTAACGTCTATTCAGGCCCCTGGTTCCTGGGGGTGTCGGGGCTCTTCTTCCTCAACCTCTGCCTCTGCACCTATAAGCGCCTCACGTGGATGCTCAAGATAAGGAAGCCGGCTATGCTCTCCGTCTCTACCCTCTCTGCACATAAGGCCACGGTGGGGTTCAAGTTGCCCTGCGGCCCTGAAGAGGCCACAAGGCGGATTGAGGGATTCTTCAGGAAGAGGCTATTCCTCAGGAAGCCTGCCCACCTTATGGGAGAAGTCCACTCAGGGGGAGTCCTTGAACAAGGCTTTATCCACTATGTATGGCTCTCCCTCTCCTATCACATCTCCGTTATGCTCACGGTAATTGGGGCCCTGATAACCTTCCTCTTTGCCTTTGAGTCTAACCTGACTATCTATCCAGGAGCGCCCGTAGACGTTGCCACCGTCTCAAAGGATATAAGGTGGAACAAGTATACCGGGGGTGAAAAGCATCTGGAGGCGCCTCCTGAGAAGAAGTTCAAACTGGGTCTTGAGGAATTTTCTATTAAATACACCCAGAAGCCCAGCATAGAGGGCTTCCCCGCAAAGGGTTTCGGCCCCCGGCTCAAGGAGACCCTGAAGCAAGGGGGGCTAGTAGTCTCTTCTAAGGAGGATGCCCTCTACGCCGTAGAATATGCCAGCCGCATAGTGGTATACGATGCCAGGCGGCCTGAAAAGGAAGTTACCGTTAAGGTCAACGAACCCTTACGCTACAGGGGACTCACCTTCTACCAGAGTGCCTACGACTACCGCTTTGACCTCTTTGCCAATGGGGTAAAGGTAGAACCCGATGACAAGGGGACGTATAAGCTACCAGGACTAGAGGGGGAATTCAGCACCATGCAGGTAATCTCAGGCACGTTACTCTTAAAAGATGGAAGTCCCTGCACCGTCCGTCCCTTTGTGAAGCTGACCTATACCCCTGGGGAGGGGCAGTCCGCCTCAGGCGGAGAAATATTCAAGATTTACGAGGGTGAGACAAAGGAGGTTAAAGGGGTGCGGGTGGGGGTTGGAAACATACAGGCTGGGACTGTCCTGAGCTATCGTCATGACCCAGGGGTAGCCCTCCTCTGGATAGCGGCCCCTATACTCTTCTTCGGGATGCTCTTCAGGGCCTGGGGGCGGTGGCTGAGGGCCAGTTACGTAGTAGAGAAGGTGGCATCCGCCTCAGGCGGACCGTCTGAGGGTAGCCGGGTCTATGTACAACTGCAGAGGGCAGGGATTTGGGGGGGCGAGGCCGGGATGATGGAAAAGTTGGGCCAGGTCCTTACTGGACACTAAGCACTAGTGCCTAGTGCTTGGTCCCTAGTATTTTCCATATTGCCATAGGAGGGTTAATTTGCTAAAATTAAGCTTTGAGGTGAGGAGATGAAAAAAGATATACATCCTGAATACGTAGAGGCGACGGTGACATGCGGCTGCGGCGAGACCTTTAAGACCCGCTCCACCAAGCCCAAGATAGTGGTTGAAATATGTTCCAGGTGCCACCCGTTTTATACGGGCAGGCAGAGACTGGTAGACACCACCGGCAAGGTGGAGAGGTTCCGCCGCAGGTACAGAAAGAGTGCTAAGGCCGTAGAAAAAGAAGAGGCGGTAGCCGCCCCAGGCGGACCCTCGGTAGTGGCCCTTCCACCCGAAGAGAAAAAATGAAGGACAACCTGTTACAAAAACTGAAGGCGTTATACGAGAGGTATACGGAACTGGAGAGGCTGATAGCCGACCCTGCCACGTTAGCCAATCCTGCCCAGTACGGCACCTATATGAAGGAAAGGGGTAGTCTCTCCAGGATAGTCCAACGTTACCTCCAGTTCACCCAACTCCTCCAGCAGAAGGAGGAGGCAGAGAGGATTGTCTCAGGTAGGGAAGACAAGGAATTCCAGCATCTGGCCCGGGAGGAACTTCAGGGGCTGGAGGCAAAAGAAAAAGAACTCATGGAAGACATTACCAACCAACTCCTCTCCCGGGAGGGAGGAGCACAGGGGGGTGTCATCATGGAGATAAGGGCGGGGACAGGGGGAGAGGAGGCGGCACTGTTCGCCGCAGACCTGTTCCGTATGTACGTAAAGTACGCAGAAAGACAGGACTGGAAGGTAGAAGTCTTTGATAGCAGCCCTACGGAAATAGGCGGGTTTAAAGAGGTCGTCTTCTCCGTGGAGGGAGAGGGCGCCTATCAGAGACTCCGCCACGAGAGCGGCACCCATAGGGTGCAAAGGATACCTGCTACGGAGACCCAGGGGAGGATACACACCTCCGCCGCTACCGTAGCCGTCTTGCCAGAGGTAGAAGACGTAGAAATCAATATAGACCCAAAGGACTTAAAGGTTGAGACCATGAGGTCCTCCGGGCCAGGGGGTCAAAAGGTTAATAAGACCAGCTCTGCCGTCCGGATGACCCACATCCCCACCGGGATAATCGTAAGATGCCAGGATGAGAAGTCCCAGCACAAAAACAGGTCCAAGGCCGAACGGATCCTCAAGAGCCGCCTCTACGAGTTCTACGAGGAGCAAGAGAGGCAGAAGAGGGATAAGACCCGCAAGGGACAGATTGGTACCGGAGACCGTAGCGAAAAGATCCGCACCTATAATTTCCCACAGAACCGTGTTACTGACCATAGGATAAACTTCTCCCTCTATGACCTGGAGAGGTTCATGTTAGGCCACATAGACGAGATGCTGGAACAACTCCAGGCATACAGCAGGGAGGAACAATTAAGACAACTGGTGGCGACCCATTGATATGAATACCATTCACTATTGATGCCTCATCGTAGTACCCCGCTGAGCCCTCAGAAAGGGTCTAAGAGCCTCCAGGAGGCATTGCTAGAGGCCACTCAACTCCTGGAGAAGGCAGGGGTAGATTCCCCCCGCTTAGACGCCGAGGTACTCCTCTCAGAAGTCTTAAGCCTACCAAGACACCAACTCTACGCCAGACTCAATGAATCCATAGACACCGCTCCCCTGAGAACCTTCCGTCGTCTAGTCAAAAAGAGGGCCGCCAGGGTACCCCTCCAGTACATTATTGGGCATGTAGAATTCATGTCCATTGACTTCCTGACAGAGGAAGGGGTGTTCATCCCCAGACCCGAGACGGAACTGGTGGTGGAAGCGGTACTACAGAGGGCAGAACCCACCCAATCTACAATTATCATGGACATCGGCACAGGGAGCGGCAACATAGCCGTCTCCCTTGCCGTCAACCTCCCCCATGCAGAGGTATATGCCTCTGATACCTCTAAAAAGGCACTGAGGCTGGCCCGATTTAATGCCCAGAGGTATCTGGTGGAAGACAAAATCTCTTTTCTAAAAGGTCCCCTCTACGCCGCCTTTCAAGGCCTGGGACTTGAGGGCAGGGTGGACTTCATTGCCTCCAACCCCCCCTACGTCCCGGAGGGGGAGTGGAAGGGGCTGCAGCCAGAGGTGAGGGACCATGAGTCCCCGGAGGCGCTCATTGCTGGTAAGGACGGTATGGACTGCTACCGAGAGATTATAAAGGGGGCATCCCTCTGGCTCCAACCGGGGGGCTGGTTGGTGTTGGAACTGGGGGAGGGGCAAGCCGCTCCTATTAGCGGACTTATCCTGAAGGAAGAAAATCTAGGAGGGGTGGAGACAGTAAAAGACCTGCAAGACATAGAGCGGGTGATAGTAGCCAGGAGGGGAGGCGGTATCCGCCTTAGGCGGGCCGAGCGATAAAAAGATGGAAAAGATTATTATTGAGGGAGGAAGACGTCTCCACGGACGGGTAGCTATTAATGGGGCCAAGAATGCCGCCCTGCCTATCATGGCCGCTTGTATCCTTGCCCACGGCCCCTCAAGGATAAAAGGCATTCCAGACATTGCCGACGTACGGGTTATGATGGACCTCCTCCGCTGTCTTGGGATGACGGTGGAACGATTGAAGGACGGAAGCATGGGACTAGAGGTAACGAGGCCGGGGGAGACGGTGGCCCCGTACGAATTTGTAGAAAAGATG
>MHYW01000097.1 GCA_001828545.1 Planctomycetes bacterium RIFCSPHIGHO2_12_FULL_52_36 | reverse complement strand
CCTTCTTATTGGATTCCTTCAATTCCCGGGTGTATTCCAGCTCCATGTGGTCTTCAATGGAGTCCAGCACTACCCTGCCTGACTCAAAGGCATTGTGCAGATGGGTGGCCTGGGCCTGGAGCTGGGCCTTCTGTAATTCCAGTAGCCGCTCCTCCTGGCAGAAGATTTCGTCCGTTTGATTGGGAGACAGGAGTCGCCCCTTCAGCTCCCTGAAGTTGGAAAGGGCAATGTCAACCGTCCTTACCAGATTGAGCATCTGGCTTGTATCGTGGTTGAGTAGCCACAAATCCTTTGTAATCTCAAAGACGTCCGCCCTCTCTGCCTCGCTAGTGATAGAGCCGAAACCTCTACTGGAATAGTCATCCAGTTTACTCTTTATCCTCTCGGAGACCCCTTTCATGTGGTTTCTTGCGGCGGGTACTCTTCCCTCTTTATCCTGGGCCATCACGTCGCCAAAGTGGAGGTAGAGGCGGAGTAAGGGGAGGGAGAGGGTGGCAAAACGGCTGGCCTCGGACTCCTTTTTCTTACTGGAAAAGAGGAAGTACTTCTCCATAGCCCCAAACTGATAGAGACTTCCGCAAAGGAGCTGTGTCTTCTTCATGCCCCCGCACAAATCCGTGGGAGAGACGTCAGGAAACAGGGGCTGGGCCAGCTTTATGACCTTCTGGGCTGTAACCTCCTTATCGGAGACGGCGTAATAAATCGTGACAGGCCCTAAGGGGCCGTTGGGGAGGTGAGTGGGGAGTCTCCTTTCAAGCCCTTGCCACCCCTTGATTACCTCAGGCGAGTTAGAATTAAGGGCTACTGCAAGGACGAACATTTTATCAATAGGGTCGTCTGCAGGAGCAGTTTTAAAACCTGCCCCTACTCTTTGGTAGTATCTTGCCTTAAGCCGGTAGGAACTGGTGGTATCGGCGAATTCACAGGGGGTATCCCAAAGACCATCGCTGGTTGGTACGGCCTGCCCTAGAAAGTCCTGTAGCAGGGTAGTGGGGTCTTTGTCCCCGGGCTCAAGGCCTAACGCCCTCTTCACCTCCTCGGCGGTCTTGCCACAGGGGTATAATTCATCATAAAAGTATATCTTAAAGATACGGGGTTCTGTAAGGGACATCTTGTTTCTGCCCAAACTTAATAATAGTAAGGATGAGATGAATCCATCGGGTGCGTAAAGATACAGCCTGGCACTAATTAAAGCAGGATGGCACTGGTACTTCAACAAAAAACCCTTTGCGGTCCTCAGATTTTCGGTTTGTAAAGGAATATGGACAAAAAGGAGTTGACAGAGGAGGCGGTTTTGCTATAATACTTTAAGTTTTTACCTTATATAACCTTATAGCAAAGGGATGTAGTTGTCTTATGCCCAATCCTCTTGTGATGTTATACATATTTTGTCTCTTATCCCCCCTACTGTACCTCTTTACAAGCCCCTCTGTAGCCTCTGAACCACTATCCACTGAGGCGGCAATGGAGGCGGTGGCCCTCCCTGAAGTAGACGTGGTTGCGGAGGTAAACGGGCAAAAGATCGGGCGGCAGGAACTCTCTGAACTGCTCATAGAGAGCTTTGGGGAGCAGGCCCTGGACGTCCTCATCAGGAGGGCGATAATATATCAGCAGGCCCAAAAATTAGGAATAACTGTGGACCCGCAGGAGGTAACTGAAAGGCTTAACAAGCTCCTGGACGGAGAGATAAACGCACTGGTGAAGGCCAGGGGGATGAAGGACTCCTCAGAACTGGCCGAGGAGATAAAACAGATGGGTATGGACCTGCCGACCATGAGAGAACGCATGGCCGCCAGGATAAGGAAGGGGATGGAGACAGAACTCCTTGCGGAAAAGATAGTGGAAAGGACCGTTATCGTTACCGAAGAGGAGTTGCAACAGGCCTTTGAAGAGGAGTACGGAGAAAAGATAGAGGCCTGTCAGATTGTAGTGAGCACCAAAAAAGAGGCTGAGGATCTGCTGAAAAAACTTAAGGCAGGGGCAGATTTTGAGACCCTGGCCAGGAATGAGTCCATAGACAGACTTTCCGCCGCCGGTGGGGGTAGAATCCGCCCATTTGGTCCCAAGGAAGGGGTATTCGGCCCAGCGACGGCTAAGCTGGAAAAGGGGGAGATAAGCGACATTATCAAGACGGACGAGGGCTACCACATCCTTAAGGTAATCAATAAAAAACCCAGGGCCCATGAAAAATTTAAAGACGTCCGTCCCGAACTGGAGAAGCTGGTAAAACAAAGGACGGTAAAGAAGAGGTTAGGTCCCTGGCTGGCCAGCTTACTGGAAAGGGCAGATATAAAAAAGTATCTTGCTACCTATTAATATCAGGAGACAGGTTACAGGCTACAGTGGCAGGGCGTATTGTCATGCCGGAGGTAGATTCGTCTGCCTGAGGCGGAGCGAACAATACGCCCCTACGGCCTGGTACCTGTTCCCCGCAACCTGCTGATAGCCTATCATGAAGGACACCAAGTGCGAGGTCTTACCCCAGGAAGTAGTATCCGCCTTAGGCGGACAGGCGTTTACGATAGAAGTAGCCTCAAGGGTTAAACGCCTGCCCCCATACCTGTTTGGCAGGTTAAACCAGATAAAGTATGAAAAACGTACCCAGGGCATTGACATTATAGACCTGGGTATGGGCAACCCCATAGACCCCACGCCCCAGCCCATCGTGGAAAAACTCTGCGAGGCAGTCCATGACCCCAGGAACCACCGCTACAGCACAAACGCCATCGGCCTCTTTAACCTCAGGAGGGAGGTAGCCCACTTCTACGAGAGGGAATGGGGGGTGGAGTTAGACCCCTCAAGGGAGGTAGTATGTACCATTGGCTCCAAGGAGGGGCTTTCCCACCTCTTCCTGTCCCTCCTGGAACAGGGAAACACCGCCCTGGTACCCAGCCCAGCCTTCCCCGTGCACCTACACGGTCCCGCCCTGGCGGGGGCAAGGGTAGCCACCATCCCATTGATAGAACAAGAGAAACTCCTCGGGGAAATAGTACAGGCAATTGAGTCAGAGAAGCCGAAGGTGCTAATACTAAATTTTCCTCACAACCCTACTGCCATGACCGTGGAGCTTGGTTTTTTTGAAGAGATAGTGAACGTTGCCCGTAGGTATAACGTTATAGTCGTCCACGACTTTGCCTACTGCTGTACGGCCTTTGATGGGTACAGACCCCCGAGTTTCCTCCAGGTAAAAGGGGCCAAGGAGGTGGGCGTAGAATTTAACACCATGTCCAAGATATTTAACATGCCTGGCTGGCGGTTGGGTTTCTGCGTAGGGAATCGCCAGATTATAGAGGCCCTGGCCCGTATAAAGGGCTACTACGATTATGGCATATTCCAGCCGGTGCAGATTGCCAGTATAATAGCCCTGAGGGAGTGCGGGGCCTACGTCACGGAACAGGCCAGGCTTTATCAGCACCGACGGGACGTCCTCGTAGATGGTCTCAACAGGTCGGGCTGGCAGGTAGAGAAACCCAGGGCTACCATGTTCGTCTGGGCACCCATCCACGAAAAGTACCGTTCCATGGGTTCAATGGAGTTCAGCCTCTTGCTGCTTAACGAGGCTAAGGTCTCAGTGTCCCCGGGGTTGGCCTTTGGCCAGGAGGGAGAAGGGTTTTTGCGTTTTGCCCTGGTAGAGAATGAACTGAGGCTAAAACAGGCGATACGTCAGATTCACAAGGCGATTAATAAATAGGACAGGAGAGGGCTTATGGCTACAGAAATGAAAGGACTTAAGAGCTTCAAGGGAGGGATACATCCTCCCTTTGATGGAAAATCCCTTTCTAAAGACATAGAGATAGTCCAGTCCCCATTACCAGAGGTGGCTTATTTATACATGAGTCAGCATATCGGGGCACCAGCCAAGGTAGTGGTGGCTAAAGGCGACGTGGTGAAGAAGGGGCAGAAGGTAGGTGAGGCGCCAGGTCTTATCTCTGCCAACGTCCATGCCTCAATAGCGGGCAAGGTAACGGATATCACGTTCAAACCCCACCCCGTCTCCGGTGCCAGGACCCAGGTGGTGGTCATCCAGAGGGAAGGGGAGGACGTGTGGGCACCAGGACTTGATGAGCCACAGGACGTGGAGGCTATGACCCCCGATGACATAAGGAATTTAGTCAGGGAGGCAGGGATGGTGGGGCTTGGCGGCGCCACCTTCCCCACACACGTGAAGCTCAGCCCTCCCAAGGATAAGACGGTGGACGCCGTAATCCTCAACGGTGCCGAGTGTGAACCCTATCTTACCTGCGATTATCGTCTCCTCATGGAAAAGACCAGGGAGGTCATAGAGGGGCTGAGGATAGTCATGAAGTGCCTGGGCTGCAAAAATGGCTACGTTGGCATAGAGGCCAACAAGATGGATGCCTATGAGAGGGTAAAGGCCCTCGTGGGGCATGACGCCCACATAAAGGTAGAACTACTGGAGGTAAAGTACCCCCAGGGTGCTGAGCACCAGCTAGTAAAGGCCATCCTGGGCAGGGAGTTTAAGCCCACACAGCTGCCCATAGAGGCAGGGGCGGTGGTCCATAACGTCAGCACTACCTACGCCATCTATGAGGCGGTGAAGCACAAGAGGCCCCTCGTCCAGAGGGTGGTCTCCATAACCGGGGACGGTGTGGAGAGGCCCGCTAACTTGCTGGTGAGGGTAGGTTCTCCCATTGAGCCACTCCTTAAGGCCTCCGGCCTCAAGGCCGAGGCCAATAAGGTCGTCTACGGTGGGCCTATGATGGGCATTGCCCAACCCGCCGTTACTGACGCCGTTACCATCAAAGGTACGGGTGGAATACTGGTAATGGGCAGGGCAGGGGAGTGGCAGTCCCACGCCTGTATCCGATGCGGCAAGTGCATTGAGGCCTGTCCTTATGGATTGAACCCAAGTTATCTGAGTATCCTCTGTGAGTCCGAGCACTTCCAGCAGGCCATGGAGTTCAACCTCATGGAGTGCAAGGAGTGCGGGTGCTGTACCTACGTCTGTACCTCCCGCAGGCCGATTGTGCATCTGATAAAGACTGCCAAGTATGAACTTGGGAGGCAGAGGGCCAGGACCCAGGAGGCCCAGAAGGCCAAAGAGGCACAAAAGGCCCAGGCGGCGGCCAAATAGAAGTAGACAGTAGTCAGTAGCCAGGGGAAAACATTATTCCCAGCTACTAGCTACTAGCTACTGGCTACTAGCTACTCTCTACTGTTTGCTGTTTACTCAAATAAAAGGAGATCACTTTTATGTCCAATGCCCAAGAAAAGGTGGCAGGCGGGCTTCCTACAAGGGAACTGCTGGTTACCACCTCTCCTCATATTAGGGGTCCGGAGGATATACCCAGGGTGATGTGGACGGTAGTGGGTGCCTTGTTGCCTGCGGGCTTGGTGGGTGTGTATTTTTTTGGTTATTATGCCCTCTTCATCGTCATCTTGAGCGTGCTGGCCGCCGTCTTGACGGAGGCGGTCATACAAAAATATCTCCTCGGCCAGCCAGTTTCCGTTAAGGACGGTAGCGCCGTAATTACTGGGATTCTCCTGGCCTATGTACTACCCCCCGGTGTGCCCTGGTACATACCCGTGGTAGGGGCCGTATTTGCCATTGGCATAGTAAAACACGCCTTTGGCGGTCTGGGTAACAACATCTGGAACCCAGCCCTGGCAGCCAGGGCCTTCCTCCAGGTGGCCTATCCGGCTTCCATCAACTCCGACTGGCGAATCATAAAAGAGGGCGGCGGTATCCTGTCAAATATTACCGGTATGGACGCCATCACACAGGCCAGCCCCTTATTCAAGGAATTTGGCGGCAAGACCTATAGCTACGTGGACCTCTTGATAGGAAGGGTCCCGGGCTGTATCGGGGAGACCTCTGCCATCGCCCTGATGTTGGGCGGGGCATATCTAATCTACAGGGGGTACGTGGATTGGCGGGTGCCTGCGGGGTACATAGGGACCGTCCTCGTCCTGGCAAAGCTCCTGCCCGCACGGATAGAGGCCCCCTGGGCCAATGACCCAATCTACCATCTGCTGGCAGGGGGGCTTATGCTGGGGGCCTTCTTCATGGCCACGGACATGGTAACCTCCCCCCTGACCAGGAGGGGACTCCTTATCTTCGGCATAGGCTGTGGGGTGCTGACTACCCTGATAAGATTTTATGCGGCCTATCCTGAGGGGGTTTGTTACTCCATCCTCCTCATGAACACGGCTACTCCCCTCATTGACAGATTCACTCAACCAAAACTACTGGGGTCCGCCTCAGGCGGAAAGAAATAAAATAGAGTAGCCGCAGGCTTTAGCCTGCGTTATTCCAGGCAAATGTAGTTGCAGGCCTCAGCCTGCAATGATAAGAGATGAACGGGAAGAAATAAAATGGGAAAGAAACTACGGTACACGGTAGTACTCGGAATCATTTCCATAATTACGGCAGTGGGCGTGGGGGTCACCTACGTCACCACGAAGGAGAAGATAAGACAGAAGGAAGAGGCCGGGCGGATGGAGGCCCTGCTGACCGTCCTGCCAGGGCTGGAGGGACAGCCCCAGGAGGTTACGCCCCCCGGGGCAGCCCCCGAGGAGAAGGTCTACAAGGGGTTAGACAAAGACCAGAAGGTTATAGGTTACGCCGCCCTCGGCCAGGCCCAGGGCTATTCCAGCACCATAAAGACCATGGTGGGCCTGTCTCCTGACATGCAAAAAGTCATGGCCATCAAGGTCCTGGCCCAGGGAGAGACCCCTGGCCTCGGTACCAGGGTCATGGAGATAGCGACCACCAAGACCCTCTGGAAACTCCTTATGGGCGGTGGGACTCCTGCTGTGGCCGAGCCGTTGACCCCTTGGTTCCAGGAACAGTTCAAAGACAAGGCCCTTAATCAGCTAACGGTGGTCAGAGAGTCTGACCCCACGAAGATTCAGGCCATTACCGGGGCTACCATCAGTACCAAGGCAGTGGTGGCATCTGTGGAGAATGGGGTGAAAAGGATAAAGGGGGCGGTGAAGTAATTCGGAATTCGGAATGCAGAATAAATGAAAAATCTAGACTGTATTCTGAATTCTGACTATTGAATTCTGAGTCCTGAATTCTGGTTCACGTTCTGCAACTGCTCCAGGAATGCCTCTACACGGGTGCGTATCTGGCCGTGGGCGCTGGGGGTGTAATCACAGGTGAGATGCAGCAGGGGGATGTTCCTCTTCTCAAATTCCTTCTTAAAGAGGGGGTAGTCGTACAGAGAATGGTCACAGAACTTCAGGGTATGGTAAATGGCCCCATGTATGGAACGTTTTTCTATTATGGACAGGATTCTGTTTATCCTGTCAAAGACGTTGGCCATGCGTGAGCAGGGTGACTTCCCAAGGTATCGGACTGCCAGGGCCAAAAAGGGGTCGTCCTGTACCTCTACCAGGGCTTCGTAGAATCTGGAGCCACTGCAGAGGTCGTCCGCCACTACCCTGGCCCCCGCCTCTTCTATAGTCTTTATTATCTCCTCGTTCTCCAGGATGCCCCCCCATATAAGGAGTCTTGGCAGTGCCTTGGTCTCCTCTGTGTAGGGGCGACCCGCCGGGTCGCCCCTACCATCTTTCGTCAGACCCGCCGGGTCACCCTCACCGTCTTTCATCAGAAGGGTAATATAATCGTGGAACTTCTCAGGGACGGCATTAATCCCCCTCTTCATGAGAGAGAAGACCTCGTATCCCGAGTGGTTCAGGTATCCATTCCATTGTTTCTGTAAGAAAAGTTTGGCCTTCCCCCTGACCTTATTATAGAGGGCGATGCTCTTGTGGAGCTCTTCCTGGGTAATCGTGCGGTTGCAGTATTTCTCTAACCTCTCCTTGAAGTTCTTTATCAGGAGACTGAAGTAGTTCACGGCGGCCGCATCGTTAGTCTTGGGCAGGTCCAGGATGTAATTGAACTTCTTGTCTCCATCCAGACGCTTCCAGGCGTCGTACAGCCTGCGCATCCCATCACAGGAGTTCATGAACACTATCCCTTCCAGCCCTTCCAGACTGCCAGAGAGTTTCTCCTCCATAGCGGCCTTTATGTAAGGGCAGATATTGGTGCAGAGGTGCTCCTCGGCCAGTCCTTCGGCCTTCTTTGCCCCGGTTATCCTGACGGGATGGAACCCCGCCGCCCGGATGACCTCTATAGGGGTATAGGTGCACAGGTAACCCATCCTGGGGAGATTGCTCTCCTCTAGCGAGGCATCGGCCTTAATCTCTTCCACGGGCCTCTCTTCAACGGTGGATTTCACCTGGACTGAGGGGCTGTTTCTTTTGCCAGCACTTTCCAGCCCAATAAGGGCGGCCCCTACCGCCCCGACAATCTGGGGATCCGGGGACATCCTGAGCCTCGTACTCAACAGCCTTTCTAGTTCCTTGACCATGCCCACGTTCTTGGCTACCCCGCCGCTCATTACCACCTGTTCCTCTACGCCCACACGGCGGGTCTGGGCGGCAATCCTCTTGGCTATTGCTATGTGGAGGGCGCGGCAGATGTCCTCCCTCTTGTGGTCTGCCCCTATGAGGGAGACTACCTCTGACTCTGCGAAGACCGTACAGAGACTGCTTATGGAGAGCTTATCGCCTCCCTGGAGAGAGAGTGCCCCCATCTCCTCCAGCTCTATCTCAAGGGTCCTGGCCATCACCTCCAGGAACCGACCGGTGCCGGCGGCGCACTTGTCGTTCATTACAAAATCCATAACGTTGCCACTCTGGTCAACCTTTATGACCTTGCTGTCCTGACCGCCTATGTCTATTACGGTCCTTACCCTGGGGAAGAAGTAATGTGCCCCTTTGGCATGACAGGTTATCTCGGTTACTACCTCCTGGGCGAAGGGCACCCTGATGCGGCCGTAACCAGTGGCCACCACGTAGTCAATATCCTTCTCTGAAAGCCTGGCAACCTCCAGTACCTTCTTAAAGGCCTTGTCAGCGGCCTTCTTACTACTGGCCCCCGTGGCTATTACCTCAGAGGCCACAATCTCCCTCTTATCGTTCAGCAACACTACGTCTGTTGATAAAGACCCAATATCAATGCCAAGACTTAACATAAATCACTCCTATAAAATGAAAATCTGTCCATCCAAGCCTGCCCTGTGAGTGAAGCGGCAGTAAGATAGCAAACTCCTACTGGACGGTCAAGCCCAAAATCAGGGACCAGGGGCTAGGGGGCAGGGGAAGGATAAAGAATACAGTAGCCAGAATTCAGAATACTATCCGCCTGAGGCGGAAAGACTTTAGACTATAAACTATAGACTTTTTTTAGTCCATAGTCTATGGTCTTTTCAGTCCTAGACCTCTGCGAAAGTAGCAACCAAAATCCCCTCCCCCTTGATGGGGGAGGGAAGGGTGGGGGTGAACACACCCCTTTCTCTCCTCTTTCCCCTCTTTTAAGAGGGGGCAGGGGGTGTGTTAGAGGGGACATTAAACTTAATCACCCTCCCCCCTGTACCAATCAGGTACAGGGCTTTGTCCTGCACCCTTG
>MHYW01000096.1 GCA_001828545.1 Planctomycetes bacterium RIFCSPHIGHO2_12_FULL_52_36 | reverse complement strand
GACCTGGACAGGGGAAACAGGCAGGACCGCCTGACCCTCGGCCTTAATTTCAGATACACTGAAGACACGGTCTTTAAACTGGATTACCAGTTTAACAGAGAACACTTCCGGAACGGCTTCCCGGCCGTTGGACGGAATGATGCAATAAACAACAATGCCTTAATATTTGGAGTAGCAACGTACTTCTAGTTGGGCCGTGAGGAAGTGGAAGGTCCGTAAAAACATTTGTAGAAAGGGTCCGATTTCATTAAAATTGATAGAGACCTCTGCAAAAGTCATCGCACTACTTCGTGTCATTCTGAGCGAAGCGAAGAATCTGAGATTCTTCGGTCGTTTCACTCACTCAGACGCCGTCCTGAGCGAAGCCGAAGGAATGACATTTTGTAGGGTTTTTCAGAGGTCTCAAATGTTTTATGCGCTTTCGTGTATCATTTTTATCTTGGCAGGCTGTGCAAGTATGGGAGGGTTGGAGGTTGCCCAGCCCCAATACTCCAGGGCCTACACGGCTGGCCACGAGGAGGCCTGGGAGGGTGTCACGAAGACACTGGAAGGACTGGACATAGACACAAAGGAGATAGACAAGGCAACCGGGGAGATAGAAACCAGGTGGTTCTATCGGGAGGGCGAGAGGGCCATGGGTCTTGTGCACGGAGGCCACTGGAAGGAGCGTTATAAGATGAGATTGACCCTTGTATCAAGGGGAGATACTACTGTGGTCACTATCCGCTCCCTCGTAGAGGAAAAGAGGCCAGGTGGTAGCCAGGCCTACAGATGGACAAGGAAGACCTCCACGGGGGAGGTAGAAGGGTTGTTATTCCAGGAGTTAGATAAAGTCTTGAGGAGTAAGGAGAAGAAATGAGGACGGTTGTACTCCGCCTCAGGCGGACTGGCCCCATACCTTATTGGTACGGGGTTGGCGTCAGAAAGCTGGGGCAGGGCCTATTAGGAGACCTATGCAAAAGTAGCAACCGAAATCCCCTCCCCCTTGATGGGGGAGGGAAGGGTGGGGGTGGTTTGTCAATCCTACGGCATATCCATTTATGCCAGACGGGCTCAAATAAATTTGAAAATCACCCTCCCCCTTCCCCCTCCCCTAAAGGGAGGGGGAAACTAAAGCCCATACAAACTTTTTCAGAGGTCTTATTAGGTGTATTCTTGGCCTTTCTGCTATCATTACAGGTCTTCTCTCAGGAGGCAGTATCTGCCCCAGGCGGACCTGGCACGGAGATGGAACCCCAGGACAATTACGAAATCCAGGTCTTTCTTACCGAAGAGGAGGCCCTGAAACGGGTCTTCCCCGAGGCCGATGAGATATTGACCGATAGACTCCTCCCCTCTCCAGAGGATAAAAAGGCCCTGGAAGACAGGCTGGGGAGGAGACTCTTTGAAGAGGGCTTCCTGGTCTATATTGGCAAGAAGGGGGATGAGGTCTTGGGCTACGCCGTGATAACCCAGGAGGTTGGGAAGTTCCATCCCTTTGACTTTATAGTGGCGATAAAGCCCAATGGGAAGATAAAGGACCTGGCGGTGCTGGTCTACAGGGAGAGTCGTGGTGGGGAGGTGGCCAAACGGAGGTTCTTGCACCAGTTCATCGGCAAGTCCTTAAAGAACCCCCTCAGGATAAACAAGGACATCATAAACATCACCGGGGCTACCATGTCGGTGGTGTGCATGTGTGAGGGGGTGAAGAAGGTACTGGCAGTGGTGGAGAATTTCTATATCAGTGGGAATAGGGGACTGTCTATGGCGGCCCCTTACTCAAAGCCCGCCTCAACCACTGACGGGTCTGTCACAGCCCTACCTGTCTCTTACGCAGACTACCCCCAGGAACTCTATAAAGAGGCAAGGCTCATAATGGGCACGTATGCAGAGGTCTCCCTCTATGCACCAAACAAGGAAGTGGCGGCAGAGGCCATAAAGGCGGCCCTGGGGGAGATGGAGAGGCTGGACAGGCTCATGAGCAATTATAAGCCTGATAGCGAACTATCCAGGGTCAACAGAGGGGCCGGAAAGGGGACGATTGACTGTGACGAAGAGCTCCTACAGGTCATAGAAAAGTCCCTTTACTATAGCCGCCTGACCCAGGGGGCCTTTGATATAGCCGTGGAACCACTGTTGAATCTGTGGGGTTTCTACGACGGGAAGGTAAGTGTCCCCTCCCAGGCAGAGGTACAGTCTGTACTCCCTGCTGTCTCTTATAAGAATATAATCGTTCAGAGGCCCACCTCAGGTACGAGGGGGGGTATCTCTTTTAGTAATCCGTCTACCAGATTAGACCTGGGGGCCATAGGCAAGGGTTACGCCGTAGACAGGGCAGTGGAGGTATTAAAGGGCAAGGGCATAGAGGCCGCCTGTGTCAACCTCGGCGGCAATATCTATGCCCTGGGCAACCCCCCAGGCAAGGGTTTCTGGAAAATAGGCGTACAACATCCCAGGGAAAAAGACCGCCTGATGGGCCATCTGGAGCTGAAGGACCGTGCAGTGGCTACCTCCGGCGATTACGAGAGGTTCTTTACGGTAAATGGTAAGAGATATTCCCATATCCTGGACCCCAGAACCGGATGGCCGGTGGAGGGGATGGTGAGCGTAACAGTGGTAGCGCCCAGTGCCACAGAGGCTGACGCCCTATCTACCAGTGTCTTTGTGCTCGGGGAGGAAAAGGGACGGGGACTCCTGGAAGGTACTCCGAAGGAGACTTCAGGACTTATAGCCTGGGAGAGTGGCGGGGAGATAAACTTTAAGGTCACAAAGGGCATGGAACAGTCCTTTAAAGAGACAACCAGGAGGGCCCAAAAGGATGCCAAGACGCCTGTCCTCAGCCTCCTTGAGTAACAAGGTCTTCTTCAGCTTCTTCCTCATCTTCATGGGGATAAGCATGGGGGTGGCCTTTCTGAACTTTTACGAAAGGACGAAGTTCTGCCCGGAAAAGGTGGACCGTTACTACCTGGGCAACGTGCGGGAGGACGAGCCGGAGAATGCCCCATTACCGGCGGAAGGTCTGCTCTTTCCCAAGAGCAGGAGGGAGCTACTGGAAGTAACCCACGTACATACCTTCTCCATGCCACTAATATTTTTTGTGCTGTCCAGGATCCTTTCCATGACGGCAACGAGGGAAGGGTTGAAGCTGGCCACCTATGTGGCATCCTTCGTAGGGATTGTCTGTAATCTCATCGGGCCATGGCTGGTAAGGTATGTGTCTCCTGGGTTTTCGCTCCTCCTCCTCTCTTCGTACATTGTGCTGGCAGGGGTCATGATAGTTTACATTGTATGTCCTATGTACGAGATGTGGGGCACTAAAGAGGAGGAGGGGAAAGGTATGTTAGTAGAGGAATAAAAATTTTTAAGAGTAACTGAGATTAAGACTCAATCGCATTTTGTCTTGTCTAGCAGAAAGGAGACCAAAAGATGTCTGTTCTCATAGTAGGTGGTGACCATCTGGGTTCTATTCCAAAGGAGCTGACCAAAATGGGGGCCACGCGTATAGTCCACTTGACTGGAAGGGACCAGTCGGGGTTCAGAAACGGACTGCCTGAAGGCATGGACCTTATCATAGTGCTTTGTGATTATGCCAGCCACAACATCACCCAGAGGGTAAAAAACCTCTCGCGGTCAAGGAACGTCCCTATCCTCTTTGCGAAGAGGTCTTGGTCCTCCATATACCAGAAGCCAGGCATGTCAGGACTCAGGCCGGGGGCCAGGGGCTAGGGAACAGGGGGCAGGGGCTAGGGATTAGGGAAATCCAAATTCCAAAGCTCAAATGTCAAGTCAATGTCAAAGTTCAAATGCCGAATGTTTTTGGCCTCCAGTTTTCTTTGAAATTTGGATTTTGACATTCATTTGGTATTTGGATTTTGTCATTTGGATTTCCTTTGGATTTGTAAGTCGCATTTTTGCAAAAAAAAATAGAGCGATGTCCGAACTCATGTCCCAAGCTCAGAGAACTCCCTTGACTTTCCTCTCTCGGTGAGTAGAATTTCATTATTATGACACTGAGTGAGACCATTGACTCAAAATTTGTGTCCCTGAGCAACCTGGTTAATAAGCTGAGGGCGGCCAAGTGCCCCCCTAACAGCCTCCTCATACTATTCCCCCATTGCATCCAGTATTCAAAATGCCCTCAGAAGATTACCCTTGACCTTGGCGAATGCAAGCGGTGTGGTAAATGCAAGGTAAAGAACCTCCTAGAACTCTCTGAAAAATATGGGGTACAGATTGCGGTGGCCTCGGGTGGAAGGGTAGCACTGCAGAGGGTAAAGTCGGAAGAAATCCGCGGGGTGGTGGCAGTAGCCTGCGAGAAGGAGCTACGCATCGGGCTAATGGCCGCCATGCCCAAGGCCATCATAGCCGTCCCCAACCTACGCCCCCATGGTTATTGTAAGGACACCGACGTGACCATGGAAGAGGTAGAAAAAGAAATCCTCCGTTTCCTGGAAGTCCAGGGCAAATAATAGAAATTTGTAATCAAGTCTTGTAGGGGCAGGTCTCGCACCTGCCCTTTGTATTTGTAGGGGCAGGTCCCGCCCATAACACGACGTCCTCCCAACAAAAGGCGGACTTTCAGGATTTTTAACTTGCACCTGCCCTTTTATTTTGGGCGACTGCAAGGGGTTTATTCATAGCGGAGGATCTCCACGGGGTCAAGTCTTGCGGCCTTGACTGCAGGGTACACACTGGCCAGGATGCTTAGGGATATGGCTACCCCTGCTATAATGGCCAGGCCCCAGGCGTTTACCTCTGTGGGTATCTTGTCAAAATAATATACCTCCGGGGGAAAGGGCCTCCAGCCTGTAATCAGATAGAGTTGATGTTCAAACCAGTTTATCCTGGCGACCAGCCCCAGTCCTATCCCCACACCGATGGAGGCGCCGATGAACCCAATGGAAAACCCTTTGAATAGGAAGATACTCAGGATGCCCGTATGAGTAGCACCCAGGGCCTTCAGTATGCCTATATCCTTGGCAACGATAAAGACTATCATACGCAGGATGGCCATTATGCAGAAGGCCGCTACTATAAGGAAGAAGAAGAGGATGATGGCCATGACCCTCCTCTCCAGCGTCACCGCCCTGAGGAAGGTCTTGCGCACGTCTTCCCAGGTCTGGACGAAATAGCCAGGGCCTAACCGCCTCTGGAGGTCGTCCCTTATCTGAGGCCCGTAACGGTAATCATCCAGTTGCAGACTTATCCCGGTCACGGCGTTTGGACTGCCCACCAGTTCCTGGGCGGCCTCCAGGGGGATGTACACGAAGGTCTTGTCAAAGTCATACATCCCTGACTGGAACCTCCCCTCCACCACAAAGGGCTTTACGCTTATCTTGTCCCAGCCCTTCACCGTTACCAGTGTAACCTTCTCCCCCTCCGGGATAAAACACTCAGGCTGTTTCTCTGTATCACCCGGTAACAACCTCAGGAGTTCCGTCCCGCCGAAGATACTGGCAGTCTTGGTCTCTCCATGCACCTTCAGG
>MHYW01000095.1:3193-18258 GCA_001828545.1 Planctomycetes bacterium RIFCSPHIGHO2_12_FULL_52_36 | reverse complement strand
CTCGTCTATGATGTCTACCGTCCATTTATCCCTGGGGGTGAGTGCCGCCAGGTAGCCCAGGTTCAGGGGCATCTGTACCAGGGTGGTAACGTTTTCCTCACCGTAGTGTACTTCGGGATGGGGATTAATCAGGACTAGTTTTTTCATGTTTCTTCACAGTTTCTAGGGGCACGCCATGCCCTTGCTCTGGAAAATTATAGTATCCTTCAGGTTTTCTTGCAAGGATTAAAATTTGTAAGTAGCCGCAGGCTTTAGCCTGCGAGAAGCAACGCAACCTAAAGGTTGCGGCTACATTTACCACTTGCAAGGATTAAAATTTGTAGAAGCGCTCCGGGGCCGCCTCTACTCAGAAGGGGGCTTGAGTTGGGGTAAGAAATTGTTTAAAATCCTTCTAGGTATTTTATCGGACGGGTGCCACCTGGAAGGAGGTTAAACCTTGAGCATACTTATTACCAAGGACATGATAATAAACGAGGTTATTCGCAGGTTCCCCAAGACCATGAAGGTCTTTAAGGATTTCAAGGTAGATAGCTGTTGTGGGGGAGGCGGTTCCATAGAGAAGACGGCCACTAATGACGGGGCTGATGTGGAAGCCTTGGTGAAGGCCCTCAATGCGTGCGCTAAACAGTAGACAGTAGCTAGTAGATAGTAGCTAGTAGATAGGGGAAAAGATTCTATATCTACTGTTCATTGTCTACTGATGTACAGGGGTTGAATATTTTCAACCCCTACAAGGCAGGTCAGGAGACCTGCCTCTACCCTGGCTACTGACTACTTGCTACTAGCTACTAATCGGTAATAAAAGTCCCTCTGGCGGGCCTGGTAGCCGAGGTCTTCTATGAGGCGTACTATCTCTTCCCTGGTCATGCGGAAGCTTACCCCTGCGGCCCGCACTACGTTCTCCTCCAGCATGGTACTGCCCATGTCATTGGCCCCGAACCTTAGGGCCAGTTGCCCTATCTTTGCCCCCTGTGTTACCCACGAGGATTGGACATTCGGGATATTGTCCAGATAGAGCCTGGAGACGGCCAGGGTCTTCAGGTACTCAAATGCCCCGACGGAGGGGAGCCTCTCTAACTGGGTGTGCATGGGTTGAAAGGGCCAGGGTATGAAGGCCGTGAAGCCACCCGTCTCGTCCTGCAGCCGGCGGAGCCTGTCCATGTGGACTATTCTCTCCTCCAGGGTCTCTACGTGACCGAACATCATGGTGGCAGAGGTCTTCATGCCCAGCCCGTGGGCCTCCCGCATGACGGTCAACCATTCTCCCGCCGTATATTTCTTGGGACTTACTGCCCCCCGACAGCGGTCCACAAGTATCTCCGCCCCACCGCCAGGGATGGAGTCCAGCCCCGCCCCCCTCAGCCGCAGGATTACCTCCCTTACCGTCAGCCCCTCCAGCCTGGAGAAATGGATTATCTCTGGAGGGGAAAAGGAGTGGATGTGTATGGAGAACCTCTCTTTTATGGAACGGAGGAGCCCCTCGTAGAAGTCCAGCCTCAGATGGGGATGGAGACCCCCCTGCATGAGTATCTGGGTGCCCCCCTGTTCAACGGTCTCTTTTATCTTCTGGAAGAGGTCTCCTTCGCTGATTGTGTAGGCATCCTCCTCCTCCAGGTCTCTAGAAAAGGCGCAAAAACGGCACCTGGCCACGCAGATATTGGTGTAGTTGATGTTCCTGTCTACGGCATAGGTACGATAGGGTTCAGGGTGGAGGATTCTACACACCTCCTCCGCAGTCCTCCCCAGGGCAAGGAGGTCCTTAGAGGAGATGAGGGCCAGGCCCTCCTCAGGTACTATCCGTTCCCTGGAGAGTGCTTTCTCTAATATGTGTCTTATTTCCGAAGTCAAGATTAACTCCTTCCGAGGCCAGGCCCATAGACAGGGCGTAGCGATAGAACTGCCTCAACCCTGCGATCTCCTCTTCCCCCAGTTCATAGCAGATGTTCTCAGAGAGGTATCTCAGGCAGAACCCTGGCTCCAGCCCCAGCCTCTTTGCCTCTCTACGGGCAATCTCCGGGAGGGCCGCCAGGCCCCTCCTCTTTGCCTCGTTGAGTAGCCTCCTGGTACTGTCTACCAGTCCTTTTTTAGAGGTGACCCACAGGGCGTAGACGAAGGGGAGTCCCGTAAGGGCCTTCCACTCTGCCCCCAGGTCAAGGGTCGGGCAGACGGCCGTGGTAGGGGCACGTTGCAACGTGCCCCTACTTATTGCCATCTTCATGGCGTTATCCCCAATAACCAGTACTGCATCGGCCTGGGTGTCATTTATATCCTGATTACGGGGCCAGGGGATATACTCTACACTGGATAATCTGAGGCCGTACCTCTCCTGGAGGATTATCCTGACCAGTGTGGAAGAGGTCAGGGAGGATTCGTCCAGGGCAACCCGCTTGATGTCCCTTACCCTGGGTACACGCAGGAAGAGTAACACGCTTTCCACTGCCCCCCTGGAGGCAATGGACGTGTCTGGTACGACAAAAAAGGGGCGTCCGCGCAGATATTCTATGGAGGGTATGAGGGCCACATCCAATTCCCCTCGTTCCAGGAGGTCTGGCAGTTGGGAGGGCACGGCAAGGCGTAATTCTACCCCTCTACCGCCCTCTATCCCCGCAACCAGGGGCTTTGTATTCAGGTAGGGTACCGCTCCGACTCTCAGGCTCTTCTTCATGGTTTTATTGTAGGGGCAGGTCCCGCCCAGAACAACGGCGGATTTTCAACTTGCACCTGCCCCATTATTTTGGGCAAACATCCGCCTTAGGCGGATTTGCCCCTACAGAGAGGAACGGTGGCCCTTCCTGGCGGGCTGGAGGTATCCTTTGTCCTCCAGGAGCTGGACGACCTTATTTGTGGAGTCCTCTACGGATTCATTGTGGGTCTCCAGTATAACTTCTGGGTGGAGAGGTTCCTCGTAGGGGTCGTCCACCCCGGTAAAGCCCTTTATCTCCCCGTTGAGGGCCTTCTTGTAGAGCCCTTTAACGTCTCGCTTTGTGCACACGTCAATGGGACACTTTACGTATACCTCCAGGAAGTCCCCTATTTCATTACGGGCATAATCTCTGATTTCCCTGTAGGGGGAGATGGCCGCCGCAATGGCCACCACGCCGTTCCTGGTCATGAGCTTACACACATAGGCAATCCGCTTGATGTTCGTGTCTCTATCCTGCTTAGAAAAGCCCAGGTCTGAGCAGAGGTGCTTCCTGATGACGTCGCCGTCAAAGACTTCTACCTTACAGCCCCTGTCTCTCAGGATCCCCTCCAACTTGTGAGCGATGGTAGTCTTCCCTGAGCTTGGTAACCCTGTAAACCAGACTGTTACACCCCGCCCATAATATGGCGGATTTTCAACTTTTTCCACGCCTTGTTTGCCTCCTTGTTGAAACTTGTTGAATCTTAACTTGACAAACCACCCATTGGGTGGTATGCTTACTCATACAAAGACTTGGCTACTGAACTGTCACCGTATGGTGTGCGTTCGTGAGAATCCTCACGATAGGTGCCAGGTCGCTTAAAAACCCAACTGTTAGTTGGGTTTTTTTGTTTTACCGCCTTCCAAAATTCCATACATCTTCTATCCTTTTCTGAATAATACCCTTATACAGTGTCCTGTCTTCTTTGCCATGATTGTACGATCTATGGATTGCACCTGCCACCATATCTGCAAGTTGAATTAAGACGTTCTTTTTAGAGTCTACAAATTTTAAATCATCAATAATCTTATTTTCTTTTCGTATACCTGGATTAAGTTCACGCCGCAAATAGGTAGAAAGGGAATTTTTGAATTCCCTATCCCCACGGCCATCTAAGTGTAGTTTTGCATCTGCTATAGTACCCCCATGATGTTGTAGCACCATTTTGACAGTATAGTTATAAAAAGATTTCTTTGAACGTCTTAGCTCTTCTCCGTAAATTTTGCTTTTATCCATTACTATGGCCCTTACATGAAATTTAGAATTGGCTACTGTATTAAGAAACTTGCAACGCACTTCTTTTGAGCATTTGTTAAACTTAAATTCAAAATCCTCGGAATAACCAAGTTCTCTCCTCAATTTCTTAATCTTTAATGCAGTCTCTTCAGCCTCTATGGTGTCGTCAAATATTACCAGGACTATTACGAAGACCTGAGAAGAGCCCTTCGCAATTTTGAATCCTGTGTCTCCTGAATCGTCAAGGAATATTAGCACCTGTTATAATGTTCCCCTTCATATCCACAGGCACCTCCAGCCCCATGCACCCTAACACCGTTGGCGCCACGTCAAGGATATGGGCTGGCCTCCTCCCCAAGGGCACGGCGTGCCGTGCCCCTACGGGGGAATTCATTAAATCTTTATTGTACAAAATAAAGATACCATATTGCGAGTGGTTTGCGTAGTCAAAACCGTTGTCGTTCTCCCTGGTCCAAAATTTCTTGTGGCCCACACTGCCTATGCTCCTATAGTATTGGTCACCGAAGTAGACGAGCAGGTCGGGCGCAATCCCCCTGCGCTCCGGGTAAATATCCTCTGGTCTAAAGGCCCTGGTGTTTATTCTTTGTCCGCATTCATTTCTGATATCCTCAAGCCCCTGGGCAAGCTCCCTCCTTATCCTCTCGTAATCCTGCGGGGGGATTAAGCCCATAGGCTCCCGCCCCCGTACGTTGAGGAATACCCTACCATAGTAGCCGCTGTGGGCCCAGGCTACTGTGCGCCTCCAGTCTACCTTGAGGTCTTGAAAGGAAGTAATCTCCCGTGGATACTCCAGGAGTCTCAAGTAACCATTGGCCAGGAGCCATTCGTTGACGCATATCCCGCCCTCCATCCGCTTGGCCCCGTGGTCGGAGACGACCAGCAGGGTGGCGCGCCCTCCTATCAGGGTCAAGATTTCGCCCAATTCCCTGTCAAGGTATTTGTAATAGTCCAGTATTGCGTCCCCGTATTCAGTACCGTGGCAATAAGAGGGATGGGCCTCATCAAGGTATCGCCAGAAGGCATGCTGAAGCCTATCCGTGCCCATCTCCACCATCATAAAGAGGTCCCAGTCTTGTCCGCCTGAGGCGGACAGGAGGGTCTTTGCCAGGCGGAACCTCCGTTGTGTCATCTCGTAGACGGTCTTGAGGATAAGGCCTCTGTCTCCGGAGCGGAAGTCTTTTACGTCTGGTATGTAGCCCCCCGTCAGCGCTTCTACTTCGGTACGGAATTCTCTCGGGTAGGTATAGTCTGGCGAGTCCCCGGCCATAAAACAGCTTACCATCCTGCCGTTAATGGCCCTGGGGGGATAGCTTGGGGGTATGCCTACCAGGATGGACCTGCGGCCGTATCTGGAAAGTATATCCCACAAGGTCTCTTCCCTTACCCAGCCGGAATCCACAAAGGCCATCTCACTGTAATCGTATCTGGTACGGTTTCTGAAGCCGTAGATGCCCAGCCGTCCAGGGTCTTTCCCGGTGACCATGGAGGCCCAGGCGGGGCAGGTGATGGAGGGGATGGTACTCTCCAGCTCCCCATATAACCCGTGTCCTGTGAGCCATTTAATGGTGGGCAGTTCATCCAGCCAACGGTCAAAGACCAGTTCAGGAGGGGCGGCATCCAGGCCAATGATTACGACTTTATCGGCGTGGCTCATTGGCCTACTTTGTAGGGGCACGTTGTCCGCCTAAGGCGGATGCCCTACCAATGTCTATCAACTCGTAATCCTTACTCCCTAGCCCAATCTCATGGGCATAGTCTATCTGGGTGGTGTAGTCAATGTTGGGCCAGGCCTTGTGGAAGAAGTCTTCTCTGACATGCTCCCGTACCAAGTCAACGGCCGCCTGTTCTACGGCCACAGGGTCACGGGAGGCCAGTATCCCAATATCCTCAAAGGCGGGTGGGTAGGCCTTGTCCATGCAGTCGCACTGTTCCGTGACGTGTATCAGGAAGTTGAGGAAGACAGACTTCTTCTCCTTCCCCTTAAGGACGGCCAGACAGTACTCGGCCACCTTCTTCTGCAGGTTTTCCGTATTCTCATCCCAGGAAATCTTTACCGCCTCGTGGGGACATACTGCCAGACACTCCCCACAGCCGATACATTTCCTGGCGTCAATGATGGAGTAGTCTTTTATGGTGATGGCCCCTGCGGGGCAAAACTCGGCGCAGAGTCCACAGGCCTTACACTTGTCCGTAAGGATTTTGGGTACTACTCCCGAGTGCATGGCCAGTTTGCCGCCCCTGGAGGCCAGTCCCATACCGATGTTCTTTAACGTTGCCCCCAGGCCGGTCAGCATGTGGCCGGTAACGTGGGAGAGGGAGACGAAACCGCTGGCCGCCTTGGCCGCCCCGGCTATAAAGGCCGTCTTTGTCAACCCTGGGCCTTTAAACCCTTGAGCCTTTGAACCTTTGAACCCTAGTTGTGGCAGGGGCATGGAGAAGTCGTTCTCCCCCCTGAGGCCGTCAGCGATGACTATTGGTGCCCCAATGGCCTCGGGGGTAAACCCCCGGTTGTAGGCGTGCTGGATGTGGTCAATGGCGTTGCTCCTCTGGCCCACGTACAGGGTATTGGTCTCTACTACAAAGGGTTTTGCGCCAGTGGCCCTTACGTACTCCACCGCCGCCCTGACTATCGGTGGTTTCAGATGTCCTATGTTCCCCTTCTCCCCGAAGGTGGTCTTTACCCCGATGAGGTCGCCCTTCTTGATGGGGACAGATTCACCCGTGGTGGACCCGCCCAGGGTGGACTCCAGTATCCTCCTGGTCTTCTGGGCCAGGGAGTCTAGACCCTCCCCGGTCTTTGATCTTATAAAAAATACGGTACTCTTCATATATATTGTTATATCGTGTCTAAGATAGTCCGCCTGAGGCGGACCGAAGGTTTATTGAAGTCAATATCTTAACAGTTTAGGGGTAGGATGTTAAATGGAATATGGAGATGGGTAACACTTTTTAATTTCAGTCTTATAGATGGATGTAAGGGGGGAGGTTTCCCCCTTACCACCCCCTCCAAAAGAACAAGGGTTCAAGCGTTTAAGAGTTCGAGGGTTTAAGTTGTAGGGGCAGGGCTTGCCCCTGCCCGACCTTACTTACAAATGGAATCTTTGTAGCGTGCGGGTTTATCTCGCACGTATGACGTGCCAGTAGTAGGGGTAGGTTTCAAACCTACCCCTACTTACCACATTAAAACGTACTCCGCCTCAGGCGGATAGGGGCGTATTGTCGTGCCTTAGGCAGATTCGTCCGCCTAAGGCGGAGCGAACAATACGCCCCTACGCCCTGTCCAAGCCCTGGTCCGCCTAAGACTGATTGCTCTGGAAAGGGGCAGGGGCAAGCCCTGCCCCTACTAGTTAACCGGGAAGGGGCCGATAAGCCGAGTCCTGTCGTGGGTGGCCATTACTCTAGGGTAGTAGTTACCCACTACCTCATAGCGGCTTACCCGGAGGGACACCCCATACCAATAAGGTGCGGGGCATGAAGCGGGCCACTTCCTTCCCTCCCTATTTAGCCTTTCTCCAGGTGGGGTTTGCCGTGCCAGCCCTGTCACCAGGACTGCGGTGGGCTCTTACATTAAGGGGCCTTAATTAGCCCCCCCGCCTTTTCACCCTTACCCGCCGAGGCGGGCGGTATATTTTCTGTGGCACTTTCCCTGAAACCCCTGTTACGGGGTCCCGGTGGGCGTTATCCACCACCTTGCCCTGTGGAGCTCGGACTTTCCTCTCGCCCGCTCCGCCTGAGGCGGAACGGACGGGCGGCCACCTGGCCCCTTCCCGGTTAATTAGTAGTCAGTAGTTAGTAGCCAGTAGCTAGGGTTGAATCTTTTCCTAGCTACTATCTACTAGCTACTAGCTACTGTTCCGGAAGGTATAGAATCTTACCGCAGTTCTTGCAGAGGGTCAGCTCCTGGTGTCGGAGCAGGAGGTTTACCGTCTGAGGGGTTAGCCTCATGTTGCATCCGCCACAGTCTTCACCATGCACTTCTACCACTGCAAGGCCATCTTTTTCAATAAGCCTTTGGTACTGCGTAAGTGCTTCTTTATCAAGGAGGTCGGCGGTTTCTTTCCATTGTTTCTGATACCCCTGGGTCTCTTTTTCCAGGACCTCTAGCTCCGCCTCTACGGAGCCAGCATACGCCGAGAGCTCCTTTTCTTCCCCCTGAATCTTTTTCTCTAATTCCCTCTCTCCTGCACGGAGTCCTTCCAGTTTGGACATCATGGAGAGGATTTCGTCTTCCAGTACGCTCTTATCCGCCTCTTTGCTGCCTACCTCTGATAAGAGGGCGGTGTATTCTTTATTGTTCTTGATCTGGAAGAGTTTGCCCCTTGATTTCTTTATCTCCTCTTCCAGGCATTTGTATTCCAGTTCCTTGCCGTCTGTATCTTTTTGGAAATCCTTTGATTCCTTTTGTTTTTGTGTCAGGAGTCCCCTCCCTTGTTGAACCTGTGCACGCCTTTTTTCCAGGGCGGCCAGTAAGGTCTCCCTCTTTTTTGTAAACTCAATTAGCCTGGTATCTATGGACTGTAGGTGTTTTAAGACCTCCATTCTATCGGTGAGGGTAGCCTTATTGGTTGCTTCCAATTCCATCCAGGAAACCCCCTAATTTCCTACTTCTAATGGGATGTTGTAATTTTCTGATGGCCTTGGCCTCTATCTGACGTACCCTCTCCCTGGTGACGTTGAACTTCTTCCCCACCTCCTCCAGGGTATAAGTATAGCCATCGCCTATACCGTAGCGGAGTTTTATAATCTCCCGCTCCCGATAGGTAAGGGTACCCAGGACGGCGTTGATCTTGTCCTTGAGCATCCCCTGGGTAGCGGCAGAGACGGGAGACTCGGCCTTTTCGTCCTCTATAAAGTCCCCAAAACTGCTGTCTTCACTCTCCCCTACCGGCCTGTCCAGGGAGATTTGATAGCGGGATATCTTCATTATCCTCCTGGCCTCGGGGACGGAGATCTTTACCTCCCTGGCAATCTCCTCTATGGTAGGCTCCCTGCCTATCTCCTGTACCAGTTTTTTAGAGACGTTCCTTATCTTACTCATGGTCTCTATCATATGGACAGGTATCCTTATGGTCCTGGCCTGGTCTGCGATGGAACGGGTGATGGCCTGGCGTATCCACCAGGTGGCATAGGTGCTGAATTTGTAACCCCTCTTGTACTCGTACTTATCCACCGCCCTCATGAGGCCGGTGTTGCCCTCCTGGATGAGGTCAAGGAAGCTCAGTCCCCTGTTGCGGTATTTCTTGGCGATGCTGACCACAAGGCGGAGGTTGGCGCTAGAAAGGTTCCTCTTGGCGTTCTCGTGCTCTTCGCAGATGGCCTCAATGCACTCCAATCTCCTCTTCAGGCTCTCGGGAGATTCGGCCACCCTGGATTCCAGTTCTACCAACTGGAGTTCCAGTTCCTTTGCACGGCCATTGGTGCTGGCCCTGCTTGCAAGTTTGGCTATCTGGGTCTGGAGGGAGCCCATCTCGCCAGAGACCTCGTGGAGTCGCTTTACTAAGGCGTAGAATTTCTTTGCCTTTATGTTGAGCACCTCAACTGTTTCCACGGCCTCTCTCCGTCTGGCACGGATCTTCCGCATGAGCCTCAGACGTTCGTTCTCGGGGGTCCTCCTGGAGCGGAGCTTTCTATAAGTGTCCGCGTTCTTTTTTAACAGTGCCTTTAGTCTCTTGACATAGTAGGGTATCTTCTGGAATATCTTCTCCCTCCCATTGTCTACCGAGATGTCTATCTTGAGATTGCGCTCTATGCGCGGCCCCCCAATGTTGTTGAGGGACTCCAGGGCCTTTATGTACTCCTCTATGACATAATCTGACTGAAAGATCTTTCTAAGTACACGTTTCCTGGTCAGTTCTATCTTCTTTGCCAGCTCTATCTCTTCGTCCCTGCGGAGGAGGGGTATCTCCCCCATCTGGGTGAGATACATCCTTACGGGGTCATCTATCTTCTCGGGGATACTCTCTTCCACTTCCTCTTCAGGAAAGGCCTCTTCCTCCTCAGGCCCCAGTGTATCCCGGCTCTCTACTTCCGCCTCATCAATGAGGTCTATCCCCATCTCGTCCAGCATTATGAGGATATCGTCTATCTTTTCTGGTGATACTACGTCATCCTCGGGAAGGAGGTCGTTCAGTTCCTCGTAAGTGAGGTACCCCTTTTCCTTTCCCTTCTGGACGAGGGTTTTAATCCTCTGACCTAGCTTCTCCATTAATCTATAAACCTCCGACAGATTCGCTTTGCCCACTACGAGTTTTATCTTTGGGTACGAGCTGACGTGCCCTTACCTTATTCCTCTCATGAAATTCCAGCAGGAGCCTATCTTCCTCCCCTTGCTGATGTGATTTTGATTCTATTGCCCTCTCTTTAGTATAACTTATTTTCTCCCTATTTTCCCGCCGTTTCATAAAATTCAGACAGTCCGCAAAATGCCTCCGGTAATCCCCTTTTTCCTCTTCCATGGCAACGTCTACCAGCACCCTGGCCACCTCTCCCTCGTCAAAAAGGGGGGCAAGGTCTTTTTCTGTCACCTTCCCCCTTTCTTTGTATATCTCAAAGGCCTTCTCCGCCAACTGGTTAATGGCCTGATTGATAAACTTATTGTGGCCTACCTCCAGGAGGTACTCCCCTATCAACTCATTGTGGGCCAGGAGCAGTCCTAAAAGTTCTTTTTCTGTTTCATCCCTGTAAGTAGCCTTTCCAGTCTCAGCCGACCCTTTCTTTAATCCACCTGAGTTTTGCCTTGAGAGTTGCTGATTTGACAGTTGTGCATTTCTCAATACAGACAAGAGGCTTCGTCTTAAAATCCCCTCCTCCGCAGCTATTTGCTCAGCTAGATGTTTAATTGTGAGCTGCCTTTTAAGTTCATCTGGTATTTGGGCTATCAGAGGGATGAGCTCCCTGGCAAAGGCCAGCTTTCCTGAAGGGGTAGAGAGGCCCAATCTCTGAGAGGCCCTCTTTACCTTAAAGTCAAAGAACTCCGCAGCCCCCCCTACCTTCTCCAGGAAGGAATCCCTTCCTTCTTTTAAGAGGAGGTCACAGGGGTCATAGCCCTCAGGGAGCTCTGCTATCCTGGTCTCAACATCCTCTCTTATAAGGGTTTCCACGTTTCTCTCCGCAGACTTCAGCCCTGGGGCGTCACCATCCATCACCAGCACCACTACCTCTGTCCATGGGCGGAGGAGTCTTACATGTTCCTCCGAAAGGGCAGTCCCTAATAGCCCTACTGCCCAGGAGATCCCATATTGGTGGGCCATAATCACATCCGTATAGCCCTCCATTACCAGTACCTTCTTTTCCCTGAAGATGTCTCCCCTGGCCAGGTCAACCCCATAGAGACATCCCCCTTTATGGAATAAGGCTGTCTCAGGGGAGTTAAGGTATTTAGGCTCCTTCCCGTCTAATGACCTGCCTCCGAAGGCTATTACCTTACCGGTCAGGTCCGAGATGGGGAACATCAACCGGTTTCTGAACCTGTCGTAGCAACCTTTCTTACCTTCCCGGGCTATCACCAGCCCCGCCCCTAGTAGGGTCTCGGCAGAGATACCCTTACCCTGGGCTGCGGTCAAGAGGCCATCCCAACGGTCAGGGGCATAACCTATACGGAATTTCTCTATGGAGCCCCTGTCTATCCCTCGTTTGTCCAGGTATTCCCTTGCCTGCCTACCCTCCTCAGAAGATAGACACGCCTGAAAGAATCCGGCCGCCAGGTTGTTTGCCTGATAGAGATAATCTCTTTTCTCGTAGGAGGCATCCCGTCTCTGGGGTATATCCACCCCTGCCTTCCTGGCCAGCGACCTGACCGCCTCAGAGAAGGAGAGACCCTCCTTCTTCATCAAGAAGTTAAAGACACTCCCCCCCTCTCCACAGCCAAAACACTTGTAGAACTGTTTTTCCTGACTTACGGTAAAGCTAGGGGTCTTCTCGTTGTGGAAGGGGCAAAGACCTATATAATTTTTGCCCCGTCGGTTGAGGGGTACGTGCTGGCTGACTATAACTACAATGTCTGTATACCTTTGAACCTCTTCTATCTTTTCTCTGGGTATACGTACTGTCCCGGTCATTAGCGGTCTAGGCTTTCAAAAATACCAAGTATACCACAAAAAAAGAAAATGTCAAGGCATGTGGGGGGGTGGGGGGTATATTGAGGTGGGGAATAACTAACCAGTAGCTAGTAGAGAGTAGCCAGTAGCAAGTAGACGGGGAAAAACATTATTCCTTTATGCTGACTACTAGCTACTAGCTACTACGTATTAGGCCCCATGTTCCAGAGCCTCTGCCTGGCCTCGTTCACGGTCCAGAGGCCAGAGCGTACCAGCCTCTCTGCTACCTGGCTCTTGAGGTCCTCGTTCTCCCTGAGGGCCTCCACCCTGGAGAGGTCAAACTCCCCGAAGATGCCTTGCCTAAAACGTCGTACCTGGAAGGAGGGTATTTTCAGGTATGTCAGCTTGTTGAATCTTCTTGCGGTAAGCTCTTTTAATTTCTAGCCCAAAATATCATGCCACCTACTGAATTTTGTTTTCTCTCTTAAGAATTTTGATATAATCTTCCTTTGATAGTTCTCTGGAAAGCATACGTCTAAATTCATCTGCATCCTGCAAACAGATGTTTCGCTTAATAGAGCTAAGAGTACCGGGGGGAATGTCTTTGTTATGAGGGATAGTAGTTACAAGAATTATCTTATCCTTGTGTTGGAAAAAAGCCATACAATGACTACCCTTACCTCTTTTCTCCTCAATGGTAAACCCAATTCTTGAGAGACCTCTCTTGACTTCATCCGAGGAAGGCATACCATTTAACTTTCCCTAGTAATGCTAAAGGAAACGGGCTGTCTTATAATCTCTAACTTTCTTTTTAAGTCCTCAGAGAGTTCTGTTTCGTGACTGGTAAGAAAAGCTAAGAGGTCTCTATAAGCAGACATAAAGCTTTGCCATGCCTCTGCCACATCTGCACCACACATTGCAAGTTCCAGTCCAGGACAACTAATAGTAATCCCTTCTTTTTCGGGAATTATACGTAGCTCCAAAACCGTCAATGTATAAGAAATCTCCTCATTGGCACGAGCAAAGTCAGTGTAATCTCCCCATCTACGACCACACACACTCTCCTTCGGTTTTATTTCGGATTTATCTATAACAGGAGCGACCCATTCTGTCATTGGATGCCTCCTTCTGGTTGATCAAATTGATTTAGAAAGTTTTTTACATCATTTGTACAGAATCCATAAGTTGTGGACATATTTACTAGAGCCACATCAACATTCGCAGGTGTTATTGGTTGAATTAAATGGAAAGTGCCTATAGTTTCCACAAAAACTTTGCGAGGATCCTGATTAAAGGATTCTATCCTAACGTCAAAAGAATGTGACACGTCTTTTAATGGTGGGAATACGAGCCGCATCCCAAACATATGCGCAGGACGCTTAAAATAAGGCATTATTTTATCCCCTATCCCACAAGTCTTTTCAGCCAGAAATACCCTTGCATCAGCAAAATGATTGGGGACAAACAAAGACCTAACGGTACAGGTTTGAATTAATATAAAACCGAGCTTTAATAAGCGAAATCCTCTATCTGATATTTCACGTATTTTCTGCGAAAAACTTTCTAACGTAATATCTGTCCAATCTTCTTGAATTAAAATACGGTCCGCGAGAAAAAGGCAGGATGAGACAGTTTTGCCTTGTTGTTTTGTAAACCGGGGAGGTGAAGTAGGAAATCCTTCAAAACTTATATTATCATAATCACAACCCTTAACCTTTGACAGTTCATGATATATTTCTTTTATTGAATCCTTACTTTCCTCCAGCTTTATAGGAGGGTGTATTAAGTTCGTAGAAAAATATATGGAGCATGGTTCCCCAATCACAGATTAGTTTTCTCCTTTCCAGCCTCCCAAAGTCTACTACAGATCTTATGGGGAAGTCAAATGTAAAAAAAATCTAGTATGGGACATCTATCTACTTCTTAAATTAGCAATTTTCCCCAGGTCAAGGTGTTTCTTTAGGCCCCATGTTCCAGAGCCTCTGCCTGGCCTCGTTCACGCTCCAGAGGCCAGAGCGTACCAGCCTCTCTGCTACCTGGCTCTTCAAGTCCTCGTTCTCCCTGAGGGCCTCCACCCTGGAGAGGTCAAACTCACCAAAGATGCCTTGCCCAAAGCGGGGCAGAAGGGAGGTATTCAGTACCTCCTCTATCTTCTTCAGCCTGGGGATTACACCCTTGGTCCAGAATATCTTGTCCTGGGTCTCGCTGTTGGCGTAATTGGCGTACTCTAATATTCCCACCTCTATGGGTGGCACCTTATAGACGGCCAGGACTTCCCCCCTGGAGAGCTTGCGCTGTTCAATGAACTCCATGTCCTTCTGTGGCAGGCTGACAGACTGCCACTGGAGGCCCTTCTCCAGCAGTATCACCCTGTGACTGCGTTCGGCCCCGGTGTAGGCCTGTTCAAACTCGGCCTTAAGACGGCGGAAGCTGGAATCGTCCAGTTCCTCCTGCGTAGAGAGTACCCCGGAGGGCCTGGCCCCCTGGCGGAAGAACCTCTGGTTGTAAAGGACGGCGTAGAAGTCGGCAAGTAGTCCCTGCCTTGCCGCCGCCAGTGGAGACGCCCCCCAGCGTTCGTTTAAGGGATTAAAATACTTGAGGTGGATGACCTCGTCCCTGGAATAGGCCACGCTCCTGCCGCCTACGTCAAATAAGTAGCCCTGGACGAGTTTCTCCTTATCCGGGACGATCCTCATGCGGTCGGGCCTAAGTGGCCAGAGTTCCGTTGGCAGGCCCTGTGCATCCCCCTTTTCCAGGGCCCAGAAGCAGTTGCCCGTGAGTTCCAGGTATATTACGCTTGCCTCCCAGAAGTCGTAGCGGGTCATGAGTGGGTTTACACCCCAGAAGAGCCTCATGAGTGGGTGCTGTGCGGGGAGCTTCTCCCGCCCGCGGGGTGTGTCCCTGTAAAAGACCATAGGGGTACTTGCAATGGCCTGGGCCAGGGCCTTCACGCAGGCGTAGACCCAGACGCTGGAGTATTCAGCCTCCCCGTACAGCTCCATGTACTGCCTGGAGCGCCAGTCTGCTGGGGTGGCCGTCTCACCGCCCCAGGGATAGAATAGGGGTGCAGTCCTGTTAGACTTCTTCC
>MHYW01000095.1:0-3179 GCA_001828545.1 Planctomycetes bacterium RIFCSPHIGHO2_12_FULL_52_36 | reverse complement strand
CGCCCCAGGGATAGAATAGGGGTGCAGTCCTGTTAGACTTCTTCCAGAATAGGGATAGTAGCTTGTTCGTTATGCCCATGGGTTACCTCGCATACGTGTTTATTGGAAGGCCACAAGAAAAGATTTAAGTCCAAATGCCAAATGTCAAATCAAATCCAAAATCCAAATGCCAAACAAAAAACCCATTTGACATTTGAGCTTTGACATTTATTTGTCATTTGGGCTTTGGCATTTGGATTTTCCATCATCCTTTAAGCTAACCATATTGAATGATGGATGTAAATGGCTGGATTCAACAGGATGCAACGGGGTTAAACGGGGGATACTTTTTTTAGTACATCGACTTCCGGAAAAGGCTTGTTATCCATAGAACTCTTGATCCGAGACCCCGTCCTCTGGGGTGAGCTTAAATTTCTGGCGGATAGCCCGAATATAACACCGCTTAACAAGTTCTAAATGGTATCGGGTAGGTTAATTGTGGTGGGTCTCCTTTCACTATCAGGCGTTCACTACCTTTACCACGACTTTTGTCTATGTATAAGCCAAACTTCTTAAGTATCTTGACTAAATCTCGATACTTGACAGGCCTGACTAGCATCAGGATTCTACTAAGGCATAATCTACCCGCCGAATCCTGTTTACTGGTATTTCAGGTTTTTGGGGGGTATATGGTTTTGCATGGAGTAGTCTTCTCCAATATTCTGGAGGGGCAGGGCTGAGTAACGTATCTTCAATATGTTTATCAAAGCAATAAGAAATCTGAGCTTCAACCAACCTCTTCATTTCCTCTATAGCTATTTCAAGTGTTCCCCCCGTACCCATAATATCCATTTCCAAACAATGGGCTATGTAGTCGTCGTCTTCTTTATATATGACAACCCTCAGGTCAAAACGGCCCACTGCTACCTCGTTACCCTGGGCTTGGCCAAAAAACAATCTGTAGAAACCTCTCAGCATTAGCTTACCTCTTTAAAGAATGATGGAACCCTTTCCTACAAACAAATAATAACTCAAAGGATGTGAGATCGTCAAAGTCCCGCTCGCTTATCCTCTTAGCTTTTCTCTTCTAGACGATTCTCCTGCTTCACCTCGCGGGAACACTAGCTCATCTGCCGCAAAATCATAAGTAGGATTGTAATCGTGATTCCAGTTCTTTTTGAATACTTCATATAAAGGGTCAAATAGGTTACTTCCATCTTTTTTTCTATTTATTCCATATACAGGCATTCGCTCTACATGAAATCTTGGGTCATAATATTGGAGCCACAGGAAGTCGTCTAAAATTATCATCTTCCAAATAGGCCTTTGCGAGTACAACTTCAGCGCAACAGATTTACCTTTATTTTTAAGCTCTTTTAAAAATTCTATACTTTCAAATATTTCTCTCTGATATTTATCAATAGCTACTTCAAGAGCACGAGCTCTAATCCTTGTCTGTTCAGCATTTGGATTCAATAATAAAATTTTTATCTCTCCAGTTACATATTTTTCAAATGCCTCACGCAAGATAGCTTTCTCCCCTCCGGGGTCACATCTTGCAAATGTATTGTAGCCTGTCGCACCTATCATCTCTATTCCTTTTGCAGACCCTATTTTTTCTAATAACAACTCTATGTTTTTGCTTCTATCCTCCTCTCTTGCATTTTTCCGAAAGTAAAACAATCCGCTATTATTCAGCAACTCAACACGGCTCTTATTTAAGATCCAAAGTCGCTTAAAAAGAAATATGGAAATGGCGAGTAACGCAAAACCTGGTACTATTACTTTTGTTGGAAGGCCCTCCAAAAGAGGAAACGGCTTTTTGAGGTATTCGAGAAGGGTTGCTAAAAAACCGGAAAGAATTCCGTACTTTACAACGTCATAGAGAAAATCGGCGATTACCCTAGGAACTAAATCTTCAAATCTTTGCTTCCATCTACCCACCTTAAGCGTTAAGAAGATATACTATATTTCTTTTCTGGGGTCTATGAAAATAGATTTTACTTCTTTTGATTCCTTATCTAGATGATGGCGCAAAGTCTTCCTTACAGTTGTTTCTAACTTAAAGTCCCAAAGCGCTATGAACCCAGCTACTAGAAATGCTGTTATCAAACCAAGCCTTATTTCTTCCATAGTCTCAACCTTTTGCTGTTTGTAGCTACCGCCACCCGATAATGCATTGTGTGCCTTGCACCAATTTACACTACTTTACACTACTTCTTACTACTTCTTACTACTTCTTACTACTTCTTACTACTTCTTGCTTAATATAGTTAATGCGACTACAAAGTCAAGGGGAAAATCTTATTTTTGCACAAGTTGCGTTTTTAAAGCACTTAAATCTGCTTCTGTCTGCTTTCATAGTTTTTACATAGAATCTTTTAATGGAAGCTACACAAACCGCACCCTCGGCTCCCCGTGTCTGCGGAGCATACGGACGGCCATCTCCAGGGCATCGGGGCCGTCGTCGTGGGCGCCCTTCGGGAACTGGATGAGTTGGTCTATCAGGGCCTTCTGCCCCTGTACCTTATTGGCCCTGAACCAGAACGGTTCAGGGTTGGTACAGGGCTGGTCGTCTTTCCTGAAGAGGATACTGCCGGATTCAACCAGCGGCGAGAGACTCCCTACCCTTGCCACCTTGTCAGAGAAATTCCTTACGGGACGGATGGGGATGAAGAGGCCCAGTTTACGGGAGGTCTCCTCAAGCATGTCCTTTAAGACCACCTGGAAGGCGTTGGTCTCAATGGCCAGGCAGAGGAAGTGACAATTCAGTGGATTGGCAGACCACCTCTGGAAGTTCCTGACGGCGGCCTCCAGGGTCTCCCTGGGACTCCCACGTACAAGCTCCACCTCAAGTACATAAATCCTCCCAGCCTGCTGTCCCACCGTAACCAGGGCGGAGTAGTCGCCTGGACGGGAGTGCCCGCCTGAGGTGGGCCACCGCCCACCCCCGCCAAGGGCCGGGTCAAGGGCAGTAACTATGAGGAGTTCTCCCTTTAACTCCTCTGGACTGTAATATCTTATCCACTCTGGCCTGAAGAGTTGCTCCTCAGGGCTTATGGGGTTATTCTGGTACTCGCACTCAAAGGCCAGTGTGCCTATGCCCTCCTTCTGGCCGTCACCGTTCTTTATCAAGAGGAGCCTCTCCCCGTCATAATAACCCGGCCACAGTGCCTCCCCTTCCGGAGAGAGGGCCTGGT